>DAOTTT010000445.1:0-17794 GCA_034437635.1 Anaerolineae bacterium
GGGCGGGGAGCCTTATCGCCGCGCTGGAAGCAGCAACCGATGTGATCCCTACCATCATCGGTAAACCTGCCGAACCCATGTTTGAAACAGCTTTACGCATCACCGGGACGACATCGGATAAAACGCTCATGGTTGGGGATCGTCTGGGTACAGACATCATAGGGGCACAGGAGGCCGGGATGCCGACTGTTTTAGTGCTGACGGGGGTCACCACGCCTGAAGATTTGACCAAGCCTGACAGCGAAGCCTGGCCTGATGTCGCTTATGAAGGCTTGCCGGAATTGCTCAAGGCGTGGGCGGGCGATAAGTGGTACTTACAGAAGATAAAAGCCAAAAAGGGGCGAGCGTAATGTTATCACGGCGGAACTTTCTCAAGTTAATCGGTATGATGGGGGCAACCTTGCCCTTAATGCCCCTACGCGCTCAAATTTATGATGACGATATACGCGACTTTGAAGAAGCTATCTTCGCTATTTTGGGCGATCAACCCTTTGGCTTGGACTTGCGCCGCATTGACCCGGAGACCGGGCGCGTGGATGTGCGCGTTATCAACAATGCTTACACGCTCTATCCGATTGCCAGTTGCTTTAAGATGCTGGTTGTCCTCTACTATCTGACGGTCACGCCCCGCGAGCGATGGCAAGTTGATGAGGACTCCGCCGCATATCGTGTTGCGGTCTTTAGCAATAACCCCATGACGGGCGACCTGATCGCCGAGGCCGCCGCGTATTATCCCCTATCGGGCAATGCAATCGAGCGATTTAACCACTTTATCCGCAATACCTTGTTGATGCAAAATGGCATCCACGATTGGGATTGGCCGGGCAGCCCGACAATTGGCGAGAGCGACCCCCTGTATGCGGCCTCACCATCACGTAGTGTCATTGGGCGCGATGGCACCGCTTACGCGATGGATAACGTCTTTTACGCGGCGGACTTGGCCGAAGCCTGGGCGCGGTTGCTGTCAAATGATCCAATGCCGGGGGAACCGCAGGCCGTCGAAGCGATTGAGATGGTCTTTGAATTGTTCAGCATCCCCGCAGAGGATTATGAAGCGCCGATTGAACGCGCCTGGGGCGATTACATCGGCAAAGATGGCGTGATACCGGATGCGGACTCTCCGATAGGGCGTGTGGTCAACGATGCCGGCATCATCCGCGTGGGCGAAGCACAAACGCCGTATGTGGTCGCGGCTATGTTCGCCGGGAGCGAGTTTCGCTTTGTCGAGTCGTTGCGGGCGATCTTAGAGGCGACCGAAGCCTATGAACAACTGAGGACAGGGTAGGTGTATAATGGAAATCGTTTTCGGCATTCTCTTTTTGTTGATTGCAACAGGCGTGGTCTACATGCTGACGCAAGGTGAACGCTCTGGCGTTGCCGATATACCACAAACACCAGAGACGATTGTCATCGCGCCAGAATGGACGCGGCTCACGATCCGCGCAGAGCGCGACACCATGCCAGAAAAGCCCTGGGTCAATGTGCGCGTGCAAGCCTCCATAGACCAAAATCCGGTGCAAACATGGATGTTCACGCAGTGGTCGGCGGAGCAGATGCAGGCATTTGAAGATCGCTTAGTCGCGGCGGGATGGTCGCGCCATGCGCAAGGCTCATCCGATCAATTACCTGAAGGCTTTGTGCGCTTGGATCGCTTTGTGATCTTTACCAAAACGGCCTGATGTAATTACGAATCATCCCCGGCGGCATTGTGCGCGGCGCGGATCGGCTCCGGTAGGCGATATTTGGTCGTGACGCGCATCGTCAGCGCCATCGCTGAGGCAATATCCATGCGGTGCCCCGGTGATATAAACACGGGCTTTACGTTTTTGCGTGTGCGCAAGACTACGCCTAATTGCTCACCGTGATAGGTGAGGGCACTGTATGCGCCTTTGTCGCTATCGGGTTCATCGTAATCGCCAATGAGATAAGTTTTACCACAGCCTATAGCCGGCTTATCCAACCACAAGCCCATATGCGAGGCGATGCCAAACTTGCGCGGGTGTATGCGTCCCATGCCGTCAAAAATAAAGACATCCGGCGTGTGCTGGAGCTTCTCGAAAGCGTCTACAAGCACCGGGCCTTCGCGGAAGCTCAACAACCCCGGCACATAAGGAAACGGGGTCGGTTGGCTGGCGATGGCCGTCTCTAGTATGGTGAGATCAGGATAGCGCAAAACTACCACCGCCGCCCGCGAGATGTTGTTTTTAACGCTGACATCTACCCCGGCGACGGTCTGCACGGTGTTTAAATCTAGCGGAGTATTGTGGATAACCTGCTTGGCGAGATCTTTTTGGAGTGTGATGGCCGCTTGTGTGGCAAGATCCCAAGCGTGCAAGTTGTTGACCTTCATCAAAATCAACCTTTCTGGTTTAAAACAAAAAGGGCAGCATGGTTTGTCATGCCGCCCTGTATTGATGATTTTTGTCGTCTGTGCTTAGTCAGCGCCGTTGGTCGGCGTGGTTTTGCCGCTGACGGTATCCGCTAAGTTATGTAACCCGGTGCCGATCTTCGGCTGGCGTGCTTGTTCTTCGTCTTTGCCGAAGCTGATGATGTCGCCGGTATCGGTGATGGCTTCTACAGATAAGCCGAGGCTTTGCAGTTCCTTCACCAACACACGGAAGCTTGTCGGGATGCCGGGTTCTTCGATCGGCTCGCCCTTCACGATGGCTTCGTAAGTCTTTACGCGGCCTTGCACATCGTCAGATTTAACGGTGAGCATCTCTTGGAGCGTGTAGGCTGCGCCGTAGGCTTCCAGCGCCCACACTTCCATCTCGCCGAAGCGCTGACCGCCGAACTGTGCCTTACCGCCGAGCGGCTGCTGTGTGACCAGTGAGTATGGGCCAGTGGAGCGGGCGTGTACCTTATCTTCGACCAAGTGCGCCAGCTTGAGCATGTGCACATAACCGACAGCGACCGCGTTATCGAACGGCTCACCACTGCGCCCGTCAAAGAGCTTGTGCTTGCCATAAAGCGGGATCGGTTGCTTGGTGCGGTACATCACACGATCAGCAATTTCTTGGATTTCTTTGATGTCGATGCCGTCCGGGATGACTTCATCAGGATCGTAACGGGCAACCCACAGGCGATACAACGCTTCAATAGCATTTTCGTCGCGGCGTTGCCGTTCTTCTGTCGTAAAGCTAGTTGTGCTAAACATCAGAACGTCGTTAGGGTCAAAGCCATTTTCTCGCAACCATTCCGCCAAAACCACCCGGCGTGCATAGATCTTGTCGGTGATAAGCAGATCAGTGTCGTAATTATCATCGTCCTTAAGCCACTCGTGGATGTAAAGGCGGCGCACTTCGTCGTCGTCCTCAAAGTCCTCTGGCTCATAATCCAGTTCGTTGACCCAGTCCCAAGCGCGGTTGCTGATGATGCGCCATGCTTCGTCAATGAGCCATGCACGCCCCATATCAGCGCGGATTTCAAATTCCTTCGCACCGTCGAACACAGGCGTTACCGCACGGAAGCCCAGGCGGTCCGCTGCCCAACCAACGTGCAGTTCCAACACCTGACCGATATTCATACGCCCTGGCACACCTGTCGGGTTGAGGATGATCTCAACCGGGGTGCCGTCTTCTAAGTAAGGCATATCTTCTATGGGTACAATACGGCTGATAACGCCCTTGTTCCCGTGACGACCGGCCATCTTGTCGCCGACAGTCAGCTTACGCCGTTGGGCGACACTGACGCGCACCATCTTCTCGACCCCGGCGGGGAGGTCGCGGTGTTCTTCGCGGGTGAAGGTCTTGACATCGACCACTTTACCGCGATCACCGTGTGGCAGGCGCAGTGAGCTATCTTTCACCTCGCGGGCTTGCTCGCCGAAGATCGCACGGAGTAATTTTTCTTCCGGGCTGAGTTCTTTTTCGCCCTTTGGTGTGATCTTACCGACGAGAATGTCGTTCGGGCCGATTTCCGCACCGACGCGGACGATACCAAATTCGTCTAAGTCCTTGAGTGCGTCCTCGCCCACGTTCGGAATGTCGTAGGTGATTTCTTCCGGGCCGAGCTTGGTATCACGCGCTTCGATCTCATGCTTTTCAATGTGAATGCTGGTGAACTTATCGTTGCGTAATATATCCTCACTGATGAGCAGCGCATCTTCGTAGTTGCCCCCGTCCCAACTGAGGAAGGCGACGAGTACGTCATGCCCTAGTGCTAGATGCCCTTGCAGTGTCGATGAACTGTCTGCGATGATCGTGCCTTGGGTGATCGTATCCCCTTTTTGCACGACCGGGCGTTGGTCGATACAGGTTGATTGATTGGAGCGATCGTATTTGCGCAGGCGATAAACTTGTTCTTCGCCGTCGGTGGTGCGGACGATGATCCGCTCACTTTGTACGCTAGTGACTTCGCCATTGACCTCACTGATGATAACTTGACCGCTATCATAGGCGGCTTGGCTTTCCATACCGGTGGTGATGCGCGAAATTTCTGGCCGGAGCAGGGGCACCGCTTGGCGCTGCATGTTCGACCCCATTAAGGCGCGGTTCGCGTCGTCATGGGAGAGGAATGGGATCAACGCGGCGCTGATGCCGACGATCTGACGCGGCGCAACGTCCATATAGTCGATGCGCGGTGCGGGCATCATCGTAAAGTGTTGATGATGGCGCGATGAAATACGGTTCGGGATGATTTGCCGTAAGTGGTCCAACGCTGTGTTGGCCTGGGCGATCACATAATGATCTTCCGCATCTGCTGAGAGATAAACGATGTCATCTGTCACAAACGGGATGACCGGGACTTTTTCAACACCGGCATCCGCAATGGCTTTTGCCATCTCTTCGGTGACGATTTCGTCTTCTTCCGCGATGATATTATCATCGGCATCTTCCACATCATCGCGCAGTGTGCGCCCGATGAGCGTGGGATCGTCCGGCTCAAGGAACTTCACAACGCGGCGATAAGGTGTCTCAATAAAGCCATACTCATTCACACGGGCATAGCTTGCTAAACGACCGATCAAACCGATGTTCGGGCCTTCCGGTGTTTCAATCGGGCAGATGCGTCCGTAGTGGCTGTGGTGCACGTCACGCACATCAAACCCGGCGCGTTCACGCCGCAGACCACCCGGCCCTAACGCTGACAGCGTGCGCTTATGCGTCAGTTCTGCAAGGGGGTTGGTTTGCTCCATGAACTGCGACAACTGCGATGAGCCGAAGAACTCACGGATGGCGGCGACGATCGGGCGAATGTTGATGAGATTGAGCGGTGTGAGGTTGTCCGTCTCGCGGATGGACATACGCTCTTTAACGACGCGCTCGGTACGACGCAGACCGATGCGCAGCTTATTCATGATGAGTTCACCAACGGTCTTCACGCGGCGGTTACCTAGATGGTCGATGTCATCTGGCCCGATGATGCCGTTGTTAATCATAATCATGCGCTCGACCAGCTTGATAATATCGCTCTTGGTGATCGTACGCTTCTTGCGGGAGATGGTTTGATCTAAGCTCAGACGTTGGTTGAGCTTATACCGCCCGACGCGCTCCAGGTCATAACGCCGTTGGTCGAATAACTGGCTTTCCAGATATTCGCGGGCGTTATCCAGTGTGGGTGGGTCGCCGGGGCGCATCTTCTTGTAAAACTCCAGCAAGGCCGCTTCTGCGATGGTTTGCCCTTTTTTGAGTTCCCATTGCGGTTCAGTCTTTATGGTGTTGACCATAAATTGATGGGCTTCGCTGTCGTCGAACTCGGCGTAAAGGCTCAGGAGTTCATCGTCTTCCCCGGTCTGGATGGCGGAGAGTTCAGCGGGCATTCCGTCATCAACGGCGGCCAATGACCGTAGTAAGACGGACACCGGGACGGTGCGCTTGCGGTTGAACTTGATCGTGATTTGATCGGTCTTGCGGGTTTCAAATTCCATCCATGCGCCGCGATCAGGTATGAGCTTGGCATTGGATAGGATACGCCCCGTTGTACGATCCACTTCACCATCAAAATAGACACCTGGCGAACGGATAAGCTGGCTCACGACGACACGCTCGGTGCCGTTGATGATGAAGGTGCCTTTTTCCGTCATCAATGGGAAGTCGCCCATGAAGATGTCGGAAATGACGACTTCATCACCGGCTTCACGGTTGACCAACGCCACTTTGACGTAAAGTGGCGCAGCATAAGACATATCACGCTCTAGGCATAGGTCTTTGCTGTATTTGGGGTCGTCAAGCCAATATGAGAGGCCAAATTGCTCGGCCTCTGGGCTGTTACCGGGCAGGTACAGCCGCAGATTACCATTGAAGCTGTCGATGGGGCTGATTTCATCGAACAGTTCCGCTAAACCCTCCTCAATGAACCAGTTGAAAGACTGGAGTTGCACTTCGATGAGAGAGGGGAGCGATTGCACGTCTGCAATCCGCGCGTAGTTCTTAATTCGAGAATTATCCAATGCGTCGCTCCTTAGTCCACAGCATATATGGGCAGTTGTTTGTAAAAAAGCGATTACGTGATCGCTCCGGTTGATATGGTGAATTTGTTTGGCTAGTGTTCACAAATTTGCTGTGCTGCAAACCTAATTGGAATCAATAGAGGTACGGGAAAGCAAATTCTAACAGCTTTAACACCGTTCTGTCAAGTAGGTGTGCGAACGCCAAACACTCCATTATACGTTTTTTCAATAGCTTGACAATGGTCTATGAGCTTTGCTTGACCATTGTCTGCTCTTTATCGTCGTTAGGATGCTCTTTGCGTCGGGTGAGCCACATAAACCCGGCGATGATGGCCGCCGCAATTGTCGCGATATGTACACGCCCTGGCACGGAGGCCAGGCGCTCGATGACATTTTGGGGTTCGTCCGTGAGATCGCGCTTAAGCTGGCGAAGGAACTTATCTGATGGTTGATGTTGGACGAGCGTGTGATTGAGGCCGTCGATAACATCTACAATGCCATCAACCGCCGTCGATGCTACGTCTGCATAACGCACGAGGGCATCAACACGGTAATCTTGGCCGTTGACGATGGCTTCGGTGATTGCGTCAAATAAATTTTGTATGGTGACTTCGTTCGTGTCAGTCATGAGATACGATCAACCCTTTTTTCTGTCGCCCGGTTTGGGCGTATTCCCCGATTTTTCTAACGCATGGCTGAGTGCCTGCATTTGTAGGTCATCGCGCAGGGCGATGAGTGTGCGGTGGTAGAGCGATTTAATTGCGCCTTCGGTGCGATCCATAATCGCGCCGATTTCCGCATTGGAAAGATGCTCTACAAACTTCAAGATAAGCAATTGTTGCCGTTCCGCCGGTAAGCGTTCGATAGCCCCCATGAGTTGCTCGCGTTCCTCATTATCTTCTGCCCGGCGGTCGGGTGCGTCACTGCGCAATGTGCTAGCGACAAATTCATCCAATGGAATAATCTTGCGGCGGCTTTTATCCCGGTGGAAGTTCGCCACAAGGTTATGGGCGATACGATACAGCCATGCCTGGAAGGGCACGCCTTTATCCTCATAATTGCCGATGTGTCCCATTGCCCGATAAAACACACGGGCGGTCAGGTCTTCGGCATCGTGTTGGTTGCTGGTGCGGTAGTAGATGTAGTTGTAGATCTTCTTGACGTACCGCTCGTACAACTCACCGAAAGCGTCTTGGTCGTTTTTTGCATGGGCGACCAACTCGCTGTCGGTCATCGCTTTGTAATTCGGTTTTTGTGGTTTGCGGTTAAATATGTTCATCATGCCTGTTATAACCCATGTATCCGATATGGGTTACGCAGACTCTACAGGCTTTAATGTGAGGGTGTTTCATCATATGGGTACGTACTATAATTTAGCTTACGTGTTTATCACTAAAATTCAGGGATTCTATTCATGTCAAAACCGCTTAACTTTCAACAGGTGATTCTCAAACTACATCAGTATTGGGCCGATCAAGGGTGTGTGATCTGGGAGCCGTACAACGTTCAGGTTGGCGCAGGGACCAATAACCCGGCGACGTTGCTCCGCGTGTTAGGGCCGGAACCCTGGCGTGTGGCCTATGCTGAGCCATCTGTCCGTCCGGACGATGGCCGCTATGGGGATAACCCGAACCGAATGCAAAAATATTATCAATATCAGGTCATCCTCAAGCCGGACCCTGGTAATCCGCAAGAACTGTATCTTAAATCTTTAGAGGCGTTGGGCATCAACCCCCGCGAGCATGACATTCGCTTTGTGGAGGATAACTGGCAGTCCCCAGCGTTGGGCGCTTGGGGCTTAGGCTGGGAGGTCTGGCTTGACGGCCAAGAGATCACCCAATTTACATATTTCCAGCAGGCCGGCGGGGTTGAGCTTGACCCGGTATCCGTCGAAATTACATACGGCCTGGAGCGTATCGTGTTGGCTTTGCAGGATAAAGACTCGGCCTGGAAGATCGACTGGATGCCCGGCTTGACCTACCATGACATGATGTTTAATGAGGAAGTCGAGCATTGCCGCTATTACTTTGATATTGCCGATGTCGATGCGCTCAAGCAAGTTTACGACACCTACGAGAGCGAATAT
Organism: Anaerolineae bacterium; assembly: GCA_034437635.1. Taxonomy (GTDB): domain Bacteria; phylum Chloroflexota; class Anaerolineae; order Aggregatilineales; family Phototrophicaceae; genus J038. Next base: position 8,478 of record DAOTTT010000445.1, read on the forward strand.
AAACGGGCGCTGGATGGCGATGCGTTAATCACCGCTTATGATTATGTGCTGAAGTGCAGCCATTTGTTTAACGTGCTGGATACACGCGGCGCGATTGGCGTGACGGAACGTGCGCGGTACTTCCACCGGATGCGCAACATGACGCGCACCATCGCCCAGGCATACACCGCCAAGCGTGAGGAGTTAGGTTATCCCTTGATGCGCATGGCGGAACAATGGCCGGGTGCGTCCCAACGTGAGGTTAGCGAAGCGGTTTTGCATCATGCACCGCCGACTGATCCTGCGGATGTGTTGGTCGAAATTGGCGTTGAGGAAATGCCCGCCGCCGATGTCGATGACGCGCTGGCGCAATTGCGCGAAGCGGCTCCGGCGTTGTTCACAGATCTGCGTTTGAGCTACGAAGACCTCAATGTCTATGCGACTCCGCGCCGTTTGGTTATCTATGCGGAGCAGGTCTCCCCGCGTCAGACAGATGTCGAATTAGAACATCGTGGCCCGCCTGCTAACCGCGCCTTCGACGCGGACGGCAACCCCACCAAAGCCGCCGAAGGCTTTGCACGCGGTAAAGGCATTGATGTTAGCGCGTTGCAGGTGCAGGAGATCGACGGCGGGGAGTATGTTGTCGCCACCGTTAAGGAAGAAGGTCAACCGACAGTGATTGTGTTGAACGAAGCCCTGCCAGAACTCATCGCCGGGTTGAAGTTTGGTAAATCCATCCGCTGGAATGAAAGTGGCGTTACGTTCTCGCGGGCGATCCGTTGGATTGTGGCGCTGTTTGGCGAGTCGATTATCCCGTTTGACTATGCCGGGGTCGTCAGTGGTAACGTGACCTATGGCTTGCGTCCGTATGGCTCACATCCCGATATGGTGGAAAACAGTCGCGAATACTTCGACGCGATGGGTAAGCAAGGCATCGCCGTGAGCCGTGAAGAACGCCGGAGCATCATCATTGAGCAGATCAACGCGCTGGCAGCAGAAGTTAATGGTCAAATCCCTGATGACGACGCGCTATTGGACGAAGTGACAAATTTGATCGAAGCGCCGACGGCATTGCGCGGGACGTTTGAAGAAAAATACCTGGAGTTACCGCGTGAGGTGCTGGTAACGGTCATGCGCAAACATCAGCGTTACTTCCCGGTGCAAGATGCCGAAGGTAACTTGCTGCCGTACTTCATCACCGTGCGCAACGGCGACGATAAACATCTGGACAAAGTGCAGCATGGGAACGAACACGTCATCCGGGCGCGTTTCTCCGATGCGGATTTCTTCTACAATAATGACCGTAAAAACCCGCTGGAAACCTACTTGGAGCAGCTGGATACGTTGACCTTCCAAGATCAACTTGGCTCTATGCTGGATAAGAATCATCGTGTGGCCGGGATTGTCAGTGGCTTGGGCGACCTTTTCGACATCAACGCGACCGATATCGCCATCGCCGACCGCGCCGCGAAGATCCTCAAAGCCGACTTGGGGACAAGCATAGTGGTTGAAATGACCAGCTTACAGGGCGTGATGGGACGTGAATATGCGCTGCTGGAAGGCTATCCGTCGGAAGTGGCCGATGCCATCTTTGAGCATTGGTTGCCGCGTAGCGCGGGCGACAATCTGCCGCAGACCAAATCCGGGGTACTCTTGGCTCTGGCGGATCGCCTGGATAGCTTAGTCGGTCTGTTTGCGGCGGGGCTTGCGCCAAAGTCCACGGCTGACCCTTACGGTTTGCGGCGGGCTGCGTTGGGCATCATCGAAATTATGGCCGATCAAGGCATTGAGTCCGATCTTGTCCAAGCGGTGAACTTAGTCGCTGCGGCGCAACCGATCGCCGTAGAAGATGAGCACAAAATGCAAGTGCTGGAATTCATCACCGGGCGCTTGCAGGTCTGGCTGGCCGATCAAGGCTTTGAGGCTGACGTAATCCGCGCTGTGCTAGCCGAACAGGGCACACAACCAGCGCGGGCGTTGGTCGGCTGCCGAGAACTTGCCGAGTGGATACAACGCGACGACTGGGAAGTCATTCTTGATAGCTTCGCCCGCTGTGTGCGCATTACCCGCAGCGAAGCGGAAACCTACCCGGTTGACCCGGCTTTGTTCGAGCAAGACGAAGAACACGTCCTATACGGCGCGTACAAACTGGCATCGTTGGATGCTGCCGGGAACGTAGATGACTTCTTGACGCAGTTTAAGCCGATGGTGCCGGCTGTGTCGGCTTACTTCGGCACGGGCAAGGGCGATGGTGTGCTTGTCAATGCGGAAGATCCCGCTGTGCGACAAAATCGCCTGGGGCTGTTGCAAGCGATTCGCTCTATGCAAAGTGGTCGTGCAGATTTGAGTGAATTAAGTGGTTTTTAAGGGTTATTGGGGGTGTTGATGATGCACCCCCATTCTATAAAACAAACGAATTTCTGATATTTGCGCTGTTGCAGTGCGTTTTGATGCCCCTTATAATAAAAAGTTCAGAGAGTCTTAGGGGCGCTGAATGTCTGTCACCGACGAAATCAAAGCCAGGCTGGATATAGTCAATTACATCAACCAGTTTGTGCCGCTCAAAAAAGCCGGGCGCAATTATAAAGCCTGTTGCCCGTTTCACTCAGAAAATACACCTTCGTTTTTTGTTGATCCAGATCGCCAATCATGGCGTTGTTTTGGTGCCTGTGCGGAAGGCGGCGACATCTTCACCTTTGCTCAAAAGTTTCATGGTTATGACTTCCGCGAAGCCTTGGAGCAACTCGGCAAGCAAGCCGGGGTGGAAGTACGCAAGCAAACGCCACAAGATAAACAAAAAGCGGAACATCTCGACCGTCTGCGCGGGTTAATTGCCAACGTCGCGGACATTTACCACAAAAACTTAATCGACCCGCAGACCGACCAAGCTAAAGCGACGTTGCGCTATGCGACGGAAAAGCGTGGTCTATCGTTGGAGACGATCAAAACCTTTAAAGTTGGGTTCGCGCTCCCCGGTTGGCAAAATATTTTCGATGATATGACACATCTCGGTTATAGCGTGGATGATCTGCTAGACGCGGGACTGGTGATTAAAAAAGAGGAAACTGGGCGCGTCTATGATCGCTTCCGTAATCGCTTGATGATTCCCATTCGTGATGATCGGGGACGGCTGATCGCCTTCGGTGCCCGGACGATGGACCCTGATGATAACGCCAAGTATCTCAACTCGCCGCAATCCGCTTTATTTGACAAAAGTAAGGTGTTGTTTGGCCTGGATACGGCTAAGAAAACCATCCGTGAGCAGGAAATGGCCGTCATTGTTGAGGGTTACATGGACGTAATCCAAGCACAGCAGGCCGGGTTTTTAAACGTCATCGCGCAGATGGGAACCGCGATGACTGAAGCGCAACTCAAGCTGATTGCGCCGCGTTATGCGCGTAAGGTGATCCTCGCGCTGGACTCCGACGCAGCCGGGCAAAGCGCGACGCGCCGTAGTTTAGAAACTGCTCGCGCTACACTAGAAGCCGACTTCGCCGGGCGCATGGCGATTGATATTCGTGTTTTGCAGATCCCAGAGGCTAAAGACCCCGATGATCTCATCCGTGAACAACCACAAGATTGGCAAGAACTCATCGACAAGGCGTTACCCGTTGCCGACTTTGTCATCCAGATGGAAACGCGCGATCTAGGGCCGGATGTTGGCTTTGGCGAACGCCAAGCGATTGCCCAACGCATTCTGCCAATTTTGGCCGCATCGGAAAATAACATCTATAATCAAGAAAACATACAAAAGCTGGCGCTCAAGCTCGGCATTGCAGAGCGTGATTTGCTCAATTGGTCGAAAATGCAATTGCCGAAACAAGAAAAGAGACGGCCAGCACAGCAGCCACCACCGCCCCCTGACATCGAACCACTAGATATGGTTGACGATAGCTTCTATTACGAAGGAATGGAAGCTGATAGTAGCGCCCAACCATCAACGCCGTCATCACCCCCGCCGGATGATCTCACACCGATCTATGTCTTGCCTAAGTCGCCATCACAGGTTCCAGGCAAAGGCCGAGAAGGTCATTTGCTGCGCTTGATCTTTCTCAACCCGGATTTGTACTACACGGTGAACCGGCAATTACGCGAACTGGCGGAAGGTGACGATGTGCTTTTAAACGAGCCATTGAGCGATTTTAGTGTGGGGGATTTTACGCACAGTGAATATCGCGCTTTGATGCAGATGTTTTTGTTTGGCATCAAACAAGCCGGTGCCGATCTTATTGACTTTTTGCATGATGAATTAGCGCCGGAGATGGCCGCCGAACTCAATTGGTTATTGCGGGATGATGATGTTGAAATCAGTGACGCGCTCAAGCGGCGGTATCAAGCGGATGTAGCGGATTTAGTCGCAAAGAGTCAAAAACAGGTGCGATCACCCATGCAAACAGAGTCTGACCTTTTGGCTACCGTCTTTGACTTGCGCCGCCGTCGATTGGTCAATTTGATTGAAGAAATCCGGCTCAAGCAAGGTGCGGATAACCCGCAAGTGATGCAACGCATTTTAGTAATACGACATGGTATTGATAAGATTGACCGTGCATTAGACCGACAACGCCAGCAGTCTATCTAAAGTAATGAAGGATTTTACATGGTGAAGAAGCGAGAAATTAAGCGAACCCGCAAACAACCTGATGCCGATGAGATAACCAACGATGTGGAAATCGATGACGAAGAAGAGGATGATGACACCGGGGAAGATATATCAGGTGGCATTATCGACGACATCGACTCTGACCCAGATAATGATGATCTTGCCGATGAAGATGAGGATGAGGATCTGAACGAAATCAACCTGAACGCGGTGACCCTGGCTGATGACCCGGTGCGGATGTACCTCAAGGAGATCGGGCAAGTGCCGTTGCTGGATACCAACCGCGAAATCTGGTTAAGTATGCAAATCGAAGCGGAGAACCTCGTCCAGACGTTGACTGATGAATTGTCATCGGTCGAAGAGGGCGAAGCCCATGCGCCGGTTGGCTTGCCCAAGCATATTGATGTCGTGCGCTTGGCCTATCAACACATCCGCGATAATTGGGAAAAAGTCAACGAAATTGTCTCTGAGTATGAAGCTGATCCTGAAAACGAGCTAGAAGCACTTGATTTCCGTAAACTGGTAGACGAAGTGCAAGCCGTAAACAGCGATTGGGATCAAGACGAAAAATCTTATGTGCGGCGGTACCTGCGCCAGCAAGATTGGGGGAAAGATGACCGCTGGACGGAGGGCGCGCGCCGTCTCTTTGATGTGATGCAAGGTCTGTTTTTGATGCCCTTTGACCAGCAGATGAACCTGCGCCGTTATTACCGCGAAAACGACGGGCAGATGCCATCCCAAGAACAGTTTGACCATTGGCTCTTCGAGGACGAAGAATCTGTCGAGGATTTGCCCTATCACTTCGAGCAGGTCGAACTTAAAGCGGAAGAAGCGGCAGAGGCGCTCACACGGGCGAACTTGCGCCTTGTGGTGAGCGTTGCCAAGCGGTATATGGGGCGTGGCATCAACTTCTTGGATCTCATCCAAGAGGGCAATATTGGTCTGTTGCGGGCAGTAGCTAAGTTCGACCATACCAAGGGATACAAATTCAGCACGTATGCGACATGGTGGATTCGGCAGGCCATCAGCCGGGCGATTGCCGACCAAGCGCGGACAATCCGCATCCCGGTGCATATGGTGGAGACGATCAACCGCTTGATGCGCGTACAACGCGAGATGCTGCAAAAGCTCGGCCAAGAGCCAACCGCCGAGCAAATCGCGCTGGAAATGGAGATGCTCTCCGCAGAAGAAACCGCCGCGATCAAGCTCTTGCGCAAAAATGGCACGCACCTTGACCCCGGTTTACAGCGTAAACTACGCCGTGCTGCGCAAAAAGTCCGCAAGATTATGCGCATCAGCCAAGAGCCAATGAGTTTGGAAATGCCCATCGGCCAGGAAGACAGCAGTATGCTCGGCGACTTTATCGAAGACGATAAGATCATGGGGCCGGTGGATGCGGCCAGCCGACAACTGCTTAAAGAGCAAATTCGCTCGGCGCTCGGTGTATTGAGCGACCGCGAGCGCGAAGTGTTGCAAATGCGCTTTGGCCTCATCGACGGCCAAGACCACACCTTGGAGGAAGTCGGGCGGCACTTCGGCGTAACCCGCGAGCGCATCCGCCAGATTGAGGCGAAAGCCTTGCGCAAGCTGCGCCACCCAACGCGCAGCCGCCAACTGCGCGATTATCTGGAAATGTAGCCCCACCATCAATCCACCGCCTGCTCAGTCAGGCGGTTTTTCGTTTAGAATAGGGGCACGTTTTACGCCATAAAAGACGGAGACATTATGCCGGACTTAAAATATTGTCCGATCTGTGCCCATGCACTGACCGCCCGTGCCGAAGGTGGGCGGGTGCGCCCGGCTTGTGATAACTGCGGTTACATTCACTATCTAAACCCGGTGCCGGGGGTCGGTCTGCTCATCGAAGTCGATGGCGGCATCGTTTTGATCCAGCGCAAGAACCCGCCACACCAGCACGAGTGGACGCTGCCCAGTGGGTTTGTCGAGGCTGATGAAAGCGCGGAAGAAAGCGCCATCCGCGAGGCGGAGGAAGAAACCGGGCTTAAGGTCGAAATCATCGAGCTGATGGGCATTAACTCCTTCCCGGAAGGCCCGCCAGTGAGCGGCATCATGATCTTTTATCGGATGCGCCCGGTGGGTGGGGTGCTGCGGGCAGGCGACGATGCAGCAGATGCACGGGTGTTTAAGCCGGGTGAGATCCCGTTGTTGCCGTTCCGCACCCATCGGGAAATCATGGCGGAATGGCTGGCGATGCAAGCGGAACCTAAAGCGTATAACCCCGCAATGCCCCAAGCTGATTTTACTATTCGCCTGTTCAAACGTGAGGATTTAGAAGAGGTCATCGGCCTATTGGCGATGATCCCCGCCAACCGTGACCTGAGCCGTGATGAATGGGCGGCTGTTGCCGTGCGGCTGTTGGAAGTCCCGACGCTAGAGGTTTTCGTCGCGGTTAGCCGTGATAAACCGGTGATGTTAGTCGGCTGTATCGCGCTGTCTATTGCGCGTGGCCTCACAGAAAGCTACGGTCTCATCAACGATATGGCCGTCTTGCCGACCTTCCAGCGGCGCGGAGTCGGTGCGGAGTTGTTAGAAGCCGTGATGCGCCGGGCTAAAGCATTGAACTTGTCCTCACTACGGGTAAACCCCGTCCGGGCGAATGACCAAGCGCGGGCGTTCTTGGCGGCGACAGGCTTTAAAGAGACCGCGTTGATGCATCTCAAGATGCGCTGAATTCGCCCGATTGCGCAAATCTGCCTACAATGACATGAAGCGAGAGGATGATTAGAGAGGATCATAGGCGATGCGCCGTCGGCATCATCTGGAATGGGTTAAAGGCTATACATCACGCACACCGGGGAGCTTGCCGTATACTTGGACGGCGACTTATCATCTGACACATCTCATCGAAGCGGGGTACATCCACCCGGCAGGTGGTTATGAATTTTTAGATGAAGCAAAGCTCAAAGAATTTAAATGGGAAGTCACCTGGCCGGAAGACTACGAGACAAGCGATGACCAACTGATTGATCGTATCAACCAAGTGCAAGGCTACGGCATTTTTGTGCATGGCTGGACGGGCAACCATAGTATTTGGGAAGAATTGCCTGGTATGCTGGTGATGAGCAACCGGCGGATGGTGTCTTTTTCGGTCGATCATAATGGCTTTGGAGAGTCGGTCTTTAATACGTATACGCCCACTTTGGAAGACTGCAATCCGCCGGCGGCCATGCGCACGCTGGAAAAGTGGGTTAATCTTATCAACATCCGGCGGCAACCGGGCGAGTCTACGCTCAAGACGATCAACTTCATCGGGCATAGCATGGGCGGCGCGACTTTGTTTTACCTCAATCCGATCAACTGGCGCGATGGCGAGGTGACACGCTATACGCTGGCTCCGGCGCTGCTGCTGGAAGACGAGCAATTCCGATTGTTTTATACCACGTTGGGCATCGGTATTGGCATTTTACAGCGTATTAGCGTGTTTAAAGTATTTGAACGCTTGATTAAGCCGACGATGCTGCGTACACTATGCGCTGGGTCTACCCAAGATGTACACGACATTCATAACTATCAATATAGCGAGACGGCACGCGGCATCACTGGGGCGACATTTGTCGCGATGGGACGGTTGGATGACTTTGAGATTGCTCGTAACTGGGAGTTTATGCGCGTGATGCTCGGCCATCGTGACCCGCTCGTGGGGCTGACGGGCATGATGGACTTATTGAGCAGATTGGAGTTCCCGGCGGCCAACTTGCGCGTTGTGCCAGGTTCTCATTATATGTTTAGTGTCGGGACGGAAACGCCAGAAAACGCCTTTGAACATGCCCAAGCGCGGGAATTAGTGGTCGAAGACGTGTTAATGTTGCATAATAAAGCCCTCAAAATCCAAAAAGAAGGCCGTCTGGTCGGGTTCAAACGCTGAGAATGCACCCGTACACTTTACGCGACAAAAATTTTGCGTTAATCTTACTGTGCAATCCGGTTTGAACGCTGTTTAAACTACTGTTCATCATGGGTTTATTTGACAGTTTAAAGTGGATTATGCTAATCTTTGTTTAGTTTATGATTGTTCTTTTTTGAACAAATAAACGTGAGGATAAAATGGCTCTCGAACAATTTGCACCAATTGGTGTACTAATCATCATTTCAATCATCTTAGGGCTTATTATCTCCAATATCTCCACGATATTTGGCCCTAATAACAGCACTAGCCGCAAGACTGCACCATACGAAAGCGGTATGAAGCCGATTGGTAGCGGTCAACGTCGTCTACCGGTGAAGTATTACCTGATTGGTGTTTTATTCATCTTATTCGATATTGAGGTCATCTTCTTTTTACCCTGGGCGGTAGTTTTCCGCGATCTTGGGTTCTTTGGTTTGGCTGTCATGGGGTTATTCTTCCTCATACTGACTGTTGGTTTGATTTATGAGTGGAAAAAGGGTGCGCTAGAATGGGAGTAACACCAAAACTTGGTAATTTAGGCGTTGTCACCTCGACGGTAGAAGAGGCTGTCAACTGGGCGCGTACAGGTGCGACATGGCCGTTACTGTTCGGCTTGGCCTGCTGCGCGATCGAATATATGAGTACGCAGGCCGGGAGCTACGACCTTTCCCGCTTTGGTATGGAACTCAACCGTGCCAGCCCGCGCCAAGCAGACTTGATGATCGTGGCGGGGCGCGTGACGCGCAAAATGGCACCGGTCGTCCGCCAGCTTTACGATCAAATGTCTGATCCGAAGTGGGTCATCTCTATGGGCGACTGTGCATCTTGCGG
>DAOTTT010000446.1:0-3214 GCA_034437635.1 Anaerolineae bacterium
AGTCACCCCGAAGTGCCTATATATTCGCCCGTAACGGAGCCACGTTTTAGTGGCTAAGGCTGGTCAACATGGGCTTTTACAAGCCACCCGATTTATCGGGTGGTCGTTGACTAAACTGTTCCTTTCAATGAAAAATTAATTTTAATCTTATTATGATTTAAGGATTTATACAATTAAGAAGACTTATAGCAAGATTAAACCTAATTGCGTAGCGCGGACAACAGCCTGTGTGCGGCTGCGGGCGTTGAGCTTGCCTAAAATGGCGTTGACGTGGAACTTGACGGTATTCGGGCTGATGAACAGCCGCTCGCCAATGGCCTTATTTGATAAACCTTCTGCAAGAAGTTGTAAAACGTCGTACTCGCGGTTGGTGAGATTATCGTCCAAGGGAGGGGGGATCGTGGTAAAGAGGCGTTGGGCAAAATCTTCGCTGATGATCGTCAGGCCGACATCCAATGCAGGGATAGCAGCAGATAAAATCTTTGGCGAAATATCACGCTTGAGGATGCCGAATGTCCTGAGTGCATCAATGTTAGCATAAACCAAGCTCAGGTTATCGGCATCGGCCAAAAGCACGAGCACGGTGATACCCATCTCGTTGAGGATGCTCAGGTCGTCTTCCAGGGTATCGTACCCGGCATCATAAATGATGATGTCCGGCGCGTAGACGTGAATATCGTCTTCGAGTTGCTCACCCCCAGCAGATTGGCCGACGATGAGTAAGTTATCGTCTGTATCCAGCAAAGCGGCGATCCCGGCACGCGCTAGGAGATCGTGCGCCAGGATCATCACGCGGATTGTTGACATATGTTTACGCCTTTCGTTTGCCTGTCTATTCAAGCATACGTTGCGTAAATATCACGTTAGTTTATCCGCCAGAACGGGGAGGTAAACGGGTAGGGGGCGGCTCTTGTTGTCGGCTATCGCGTATCGCATCGCGTATGGGTTGCGGGCGGGTGGCTTCTTCGTCCTCTGCGGCCTCTGGCGGTAGTTCCCGGCGGGGTGGTAAGTCCGGGAGTTCGCTACAACGCGGCAGCGCGTTTAAACCAGGGCGGCGCTCGGATAGACGGTCAACAACACCCTGGCGCACATCATCCGGTATGCAGGGCGGCGTGAACTGTTCGCCTAATCCACGCGGCAGACGGTCACACGCGGGTAAACCGGGGCCGTCGCAGGGACGCTCGCCACTGAGCAGACGATTGTGGAGTTCTTCTACGCGCTCTTGTGCGAGTGGTGGCGGTGCATCAAATGGCCGCTGTAAGCGATCCAACGGCAGGCGGTTAAAGCGGCCTTCTTCGTATGCACGCGGTAACTGTGGCCGTGTACGCGGGGATAGGTCGCGGTTGACCTGCCAATCTAAGCGCGTCCCGGCTACGATGGGATACAAACTCTCATCGACTTCTACAATGGCGGAGCCTTCCAGCGTGGAGACAACCATATCGCCTTCTGCCTCTGCTTGGAACATGACCGTAGACCCCATCGCTACGTCAACGCCGTTGACTGTAAAGCTGACTTCGTTCACGCCGTCCGGCGTTTGTACGAGCATCCCGCTTTCTGGTGCTTCTTCGCAGGCGGCATCGCCGATGCCGGTTGTCAAATAAAAGGCTTGCATGGGTGTGTTGCCGTCGCCTTCTTCTACGGCGCTGGTGATAGAGACATCTCCAAACAGCATAAATGTGACGTTCTGGCCGGGTAGGGTGTTGGGGATGCTGGTCTGGAGGCTCATTAATGCGATACCCCATACGCCGCGTTCTTCGTCCATGCCCTCCAGGGTGATCGTCTGGAACTTTTCGATGTCTTCAATGTCCCCGACTTGCTGGAACGTGTAAGACTCCACGTCAGATTGTGGCTCAACGGCAATAGAGACATTGCCATAACAGATTTGATTGCGCCCAATATCTGTGCAGAATTCATCCAGCGTTTCCAATGCGGATTCGACAATCGTCGGACAAGTCCCTAATGCCTGTGCCATAACTGTTGCCGGGGCGACGCACAATAAGACGAACGTATACAATATCGGTTTGAGCATAAATTTTCCTCCAAAAGCGAAATTATCTTTGTACAAGCATAATGCGAAAGGTGTTTTCTGTGCATAACCGTTTTGTAAACAATGTGTTCGCTCTTTGGAAGATACCGTGCGCAAGAACAATATGCTCATCCTCGACGCCTTGCACAATGTCCTCGGCCAACCGCTAGACATCCTCTAAAATCCGCAACTTGAGCAGTTACAGGCTCCAATCTCAGGGCGTGGGGTCTTCGCCATAAAAGTAAAATTCCATAATATCGCGGGTGATAGGTGCGGCAAAGCGGGAACCGTCCCCGGCGTTCTCCACGATAACCACCACCACAATTTCCGGTGCTTCACGCGGGGACCACGCCGCAAACCACGCATGAGGCAAGGGGTTAGGTGTGTTTTGAGCGGTGCCCGTCTTGCCGCAAACGCCATAATCTTCCATGAGTTGCGGCGCATTGCGGAACACGAATTCCGCCGTGCCATAAGAGCGCGTCGTCACATCACATAAGCCCGTCTGCAAAAAGTCGAAAATCTCCGGGTCAATGGTCAAGGTGTCCATGAGTTCGGGGGTCATCGTATAGCTGAATTCGTCCAACAGACCAACGCGGCTGACCAACTGCGGGCGATAATGAAGGCCGTCCGTCGCAACCTGCGCGTATCCTGCTGCCATCTGCAAAGGCGTAATCTCCACCAAGCCCTGCCCAATCGACATATCGACCGCATCGGAGAATGTCCAGGGTTCCGGGTGGAACAAGGGCTTTGTCTCCGGCGTGCCGATTAACCCGGATTCCGTCACGAGATCTTCAAGGCCAGGGTCAACGCCGAAGCCCAGACGGTTAAAATATTCCGGCAAAATGTACGGATCAACGTTATCCAGGCGATACCCCGCCTCATAAAAGCAAGAGTTACAGCTATGGGTGAGCGCCTGCGCCAAGTTCAACGAGCCGTGCCCACCCGCAAGCCAATCACGCCGCTGAATGTCTCGTGTCCATAGGCCAGAAGAGAAATATCGTTCTTCAAAGCTATATTCACCGCTATCCAGTGCGGCAATCGCCGTGAAGGTCTTCATGGTTGAGCCGGACGGATAGCGCCCTTGCGCCGCCCGGTTTAACTGAGGTTCGCGGGGGTCATTTTGCACCGTTTCGACGATGTCTTGCCCGGCTTCGCGCCCCATGATGGGAAACGGTGCAAAATGACCCA
>DAOTTT010000447.1:0-4269 GCA_034437635.1 Anaerolineae bacterium
CATTAAAATCGCATCATAAAGCACATCATCGAATAGCGTATATGCTAAAAGCTCATCGCGGTCGGCATCTTCCAGGCGTTCGTTAGCCGCCAAGTTTTGGCATAATGCCCGAAACCAGCGCATGGAAGTTGTGCTCAAGCGTTGCTCGCGCACGGCGGCATCTTCAATCGTGTAGACCATCAATTTAGCGATTGCGGCGGTCTCTGCGTCATAGATGAAGATGCCGCGCTGTGTAAACCGCTGCTCAATGGCCGACAACACGACATGAAATAGCGTCCCGTGTGCGGTTGGCTTGGCGACCCGCTGCGCGATGGCGAACACTTTTTGCAAACGGGCTTGGTCAGCTTTGTACTCGTTGGCCGACCACAGCAGGTCATAACGCGGCTCTGGGAAATCGACCTTTTCCGGGTTTTTCTTGGCGGCGATGTCCACTAGAGCGATCATCCGGTGATCGACCTCATCCCAGGGTTGCTCTAAAAATGCGATGCCCCGCAACGCCTGGACGATAAACGGCGAAGTCGCCAACTTCCCCGGTTGGGCGCTGCGCCCCGGCAACCGCAACCATTGCCCCTGTTCCTCCACCTTTGGCCGGACAACAACCTTAATCGGCACATCCGTCGCGGCGCGGGTCGGTGGCCGCGCGATGATCGGCAAGTGCATTACGCCCACTTCACCCGGTTTTAGCGTCACCGTCACCTGATCCATCGCCGCCTTTAACGCCAACAAGCCGCCATCGGAAGCTGTATCCGGTATCTGTAACGCAATCTGCACCGGCACTGCTTGATCGACCATGTTTTGCAAAATGACAATTACTTCAAACGGTTGGTTGATGAATGCCCGCAGCGGGTACACACCGACCAAATAGCTAATAGGACCGTTAGCAATGCGCGGACCATCGCTAATCATACCGAGAATATCGGGTAAAAGTGGGGGTAGGTTAGTCATCTGTTATCTTTAAATCCATACTTCTTCAATGTTATGTCCAAAATAGAGGTTGCCATCCTGAAGATGGGCGCGTTGCTTTCGTTGTATTCGTCTTCGCGGTCTTCGACCATAAAGCGCATGGACTTCATCACATCGGCGATTTTCTCCTCACCCACGATCACATGCTCCGCCTGGATCATACCGCCCATAATCAAAGGCATGTACGCATGGCTAAAGTCCATCTGCTCGCCCTTCTTCAGCTTGGCTAAAATCAACTGAGCAAAGGCCGCCATTTCTTCGTCAGAACCCAGGTCTTCGCCACCGTCTCGCTGTACCAAACGGAAGCCCATAATCATCGCGTCATACAGCACATCGTCAAACAGCAATTCCGTGACGACCTTCACCGCACCGCGTGCGACGCGCTCATCCTTGGCGATCAAGCGTAAATAACTCGCCGCCCAACGCGGCAACACCAGCGCCGGGACATCCCCGTCAATCAAGCGCCGCTTTTCGATTGCGGCTTGGTCGCGTTGGCGTGATCTAACCGTTGTCAGCACGTCAAACTCGCCCACACTGACCGCCCCCGATTGCCCGGCAGACGCATCCAGCATCCCCACCACTAAACGGGTAGCCGTCAAGGTCTCCTCTTTAGTCAGTGGGTAGTCTGCTCGTTTAAACAACATGAAGATGCGCTTGGCGATCGGCTCGAATATGTCGTTGGGCTTCAAACGTGGGACAACGTGCGTGCGCAACAGATCGCCGTATTTCTGCACGAGCAATTCCAGGTCGCCTTGTTCTTCCAACGTCCATATGCTCTGCCAACCCGGTGTAAGTTGCGGCGTTTTGCCGAGTTTACCCTGAATGACGGAAATTGATGTTTCCAGCACCGTCCCACGAAACGTCCGGCGCTGCTGGGTAGAAAATTGCAACTTTTGCAGTTCTTCAATCATCTTGCGATTAGTTGATGGCAACGCCTCCGTGTTAAGCGGGAGATTGGCATCTGCTTGACGCACTTGCTCGCCCTTTTCAATTTGCTTAACGTTCACATCCATGCCGATTACATAATCTGTACCGATGGCAGTATCCGACAAAGTTGTCATTGGCAAGGTCACATAACCGACTTCCGCCGGGGCAACGCCCACCACCAAACGCGGATGATGGGTGATAAACCGATCTTTCTTTCCATTATGATCTTTATTCGGCAGCTTCAGTTGAACTGTCACATCAACCGGCGCTTCGACTGTATTTTGAATCAGCATAATTACTTCAAACTCACGCCCAGCCTTAACATTGCGCGGACGTGTCGCTAAGGCCACCTCAACCGCACCAATCACATGACGATCATCTGTAATCGCCCCAAAAACGTCGGGATAATGCTCAACTGTGGTATTTGTCATCTAAATATTCCTCTGATGAATAATTTTAACTTTACTTTATCATCAGATGCATATTTCATGCTACATGACAAAAGTGACCGACGCGGTTAGAAAAATAAAATCCGAAGAAATTTTCAGAAAATGTGTTTTCGCCATACACTATAAATATATAAATCGGCATAGGAGCTTAACATGGTAAAACGCATCTTCTTGATCTTCCTTATGTGGGAATGGATAAGTTGCAGCGGTGCTCAATGGCGATTGCCACCCACTGCAACACTAGGCAGCAACACGACATCATCAAAACCGATGATTTAATTGTCGATCTGGACTTTGAGTATATGTGATTGCTCCTGACAGAAATACACTTATCATACCAACATAGAATCAAAAAAAGTCGCCAATGTCATATCAGCGACTTTTTATTAACGACGGAGAGAGTGGGATTCGAACCCACGATGGCGTTAACCATACTCGCGTTCCAGGCGAGCGCACTAGTCCACTATGCGACCTCTCCAAAAGCGACATGTATCATAGCAAAAGATCCCACGTTTGACCATAGCCAAATGTTGACAAATTACCTCATTTTGTCATACGATACGAACGCCCCGGAGCAAAAACTTAAAAAAATTTATCTACAATATCGCATTCACATAACATAATGATGCTATGATGAGAGAGATAACGTAGTCTTGTACAGTCCATAAAGGTTGATGATGAGTTTTTCCAGCCCAAACCGAGAAAAAATTGTGCAGCGTGTCCGTGCCATTTTACTGACCAATGAACAACACATGATGTTCATCAAGCGTGTTAAGGTCAGTGCGCCGCCTTATTGGGTTGCGCCCGGCGGCGGCGTGGAAGACGGCGACGAAAGTCTGTATCAGACGCTCGCACGCGAACTCATGGAAGAACTCGGCGCAACCGCGCAGATCGCCAGCCCCGCCTTCGTGCTCCGTCATGAAAAAGCCGGTAAAAACTTGGAAGAACACTTCTTCATCTGCCACTTGCTTAAATATGACCTCAGCCAACGGCACGGCCCAGAATTTGCCGACCCGTCACGCGGCTTGTACTTGCCGGACATCGTGCCACTCACACCGCAGGCCATCCAAGCGTTAAACATAAAAACAGTGGAATTGCGCGATTGGTTGCTGGATAACCTGCCACGCCTCAAGCAGATGTGCTAAGATTTTGCCTATCTGCTTGACAATATCACACAAGGAGAACGTTATGCGCGTTCTGCTATGGTTCGTGTTGGTCGCGGTGATGGCCGCGTGCCAACCACAGACCACCCCAACACCCCAACCAACAATCACCGCTGTCGAACCCGTTGACCCGGACGCACCCGCGACAGCCCTGCCGGAAGCGATCATCACACAAGCCGACGCAGAAAATCAGCTTTTTATCAACGTCTACACCCGGCTTGCGCCCTCCGTCGTGAATATCGAAGCGATCATCAGTATGGGCGAAGGACTGGATATAAGCCGAGGTTCCGGTTTTATCTATGATCGTAACGGACGCATCATCACCAACGCCCATGTAATTAACAATGCGGGGTCCATCCGCGTGACTTTCAACGACGGCTACATCGCAGAAGCCGAGATCGTCGGCCAGGATAACTTTAGCGACATCGCCGTGATTGATGTCGATGTAGACATCGACCGTCTCATCCCAGTGACCTTTGCCGACTCCGACACGGTACAAGTGGGGCAACGGGCACTTGCCATCGGCAACCCTTACGGCCTTAATAGCTCCATGACAGGCGGCATCGTCAGCGCCGTTGGCCGTCAACTCGCCTCAGCGGAGATCATCGACCCCACGCTTGTAGCCGGCTTCCAAAACCCGCACATCATTCAGATTGACAGCGAACTCCCCCCAGGCAACAGCGGCGGCCCGCTGCTTAACAGTCGCGGGGAAGTCATCGGCGTGAATACCGCAATCCGCATCGACAGCATCGAAGGCTTCAGCGGTA
>DAOTTT010000448.1:0-25071 GCA_034437635.1 Anaerolineae bacterium
GTGTGGTCGATACGGAAGACTTGCCGCTTAACGTCAACCGCGAGAGCGTGCAGGCAAACCGCATTATGTCCAACCTGAGTAAAGCCGTGAAGAAAAAGGTACTCAGCGAACTCAAGCGCATGGCGCGTAAAGATACCGAAAAGTATCTGGAAATCTTCGCCACATTCTCGCGCTTTATCAAGCAGGGCGTGGTCGTCTCCCCTGAGGACAAAGAAGACGTGATGAACCTGTTGTTCTTCCAAACAACCGTTGATGATGACCAAACCGAATACTGGTCACTGGCGGATTACGTCGAACGGATGGCGAACAACCAAGATGATATTTACTACATCATCGCCGACGACTGGCACAGCGCCCGCCGCAGCCCACACCTGGATGCCTTCCGCCAACGCGGGATTGAAGTCTTGTACTTCACCGAACCCGTAGACGCGGCGATGGTCATGGGCTTGGACGAGTTTAAAGGCCACAAGTTCCGCAGTGTGGACGAAGCCGACATCGACCTGAGCGACATCGGCGAAGCCGTTGAAGACACCGACGATCAACAACAAGAGCCGCTGCCGGAAGATACGTTCGACACATTGGTTGATCGCTTTAAGGCCATCCTCGATAATCGCGTGCAAGATGTCCGCGAGAGTAAAGGCTTGACGAACAACCCGGCCCGCCTCATCAGTGAAGAAAGCGGCGCATCACGGAATATGTTCCGCGTCAATCGTCTGCTCGACCGCGAATATCAACTCCCGGTCAAGATCTTGGAACTCAACCCCAAGCACGCGCTGATGCACAATCTCAGCGGAATGCTGGAAAACGGTGATCCGGCGGTTGTCGATGCAATTGTCGAGCAAGTGTTTGAAAACGCCCTGCTCCAAGACGGCATTCACCCCGACCCAGCATCAATGGCGGAGCGCATCACCATGTTAATGCAAGCCGCGACCGGTACCGCTGTCACACAGCTTGACTTCGCCAACTTACCACGCATGGAAGCACCACCCGCCGCCAGTACGAACCCGATGGAAAATATGTTTAACATCGATCAATTGGACACAGAACCTGACATTGAAGATGCCGACTTTAAGCCGGTAGAGGACAAAGACTAGACAAAAAATACGGCGGTCACCAAATTAGAGGTGTGACCGCCGTATTACCAAACTGGATCGTTCAATCAAATTCCTCCCATAGTGGTCGAACATAAACGATCACGATGAAGGCGACTAATAAGCCTAAGCTCGCGCCCCCGATAGAAGCAACTCCCGCTAGAACCTCTGCGATAGCGATAATAGCCGTCGAGATAACCAGTGTGACGACCCCTGCTTTGATACGATAGAGAATTGCTTCGGCACTCACAAGGTTAAGAGCGAACCAGGTGGTGTAGAGCATTGTCATCCAATCCGCATTGTAGGCGGGTGCTACTGCCAGTGTTGCGACGCTGTACCCTAATCCGAGTAAGGCAACGATCTGGAAAAATCGGAGTAATACTCTTAGTTGAGGGGTGAGTATACTCTGCTGGAGCTTCATCTCTACACCTCCCCTAGTTCGTTACTAAATATTTTTTAAATAAGATTTGTAATTCCTATTTACATATAGAATAATACTAGAACACATAGGCGGCTAGTGCTTGACATCATCGTTTCATGTGACGTGTTACACTATGCTACATGACATGATTCGTGCGATAATTGACAATGGTGGTAATATAATGCTATAGTGCGCTTATGATCTACTTTACGTCACATAACACACCCATCAATTGTGGTTTGGTTACATCCGTGCTCATTGGGCAATTGAAAACAGTTTTCACTGGGTTCTGGATGCCGTTTTAAAGAGGACAACAATCGGACGCAGGAGCGGAACAGCGTGCGCGTAATCTAGCGAGTCTACGACGCATCGCGCTCAACTTACTCAAGCAATGTTACGGCAAATGCGCTATCAAGCTGCACTGAATGAAGACTTTCTACTTGATGTCTTGCGATCTTAATTCTATTTCATGCTTTCAATCTATTTCGTAACCATATCTCTATAATAACAAATCACCGTTTTTTGCTGTCAAGCGAAAGTCCTAATACTGTAAATCACGTAGTTGATGGGCATTGCAAATGGCGTAGCGTTTGGTGTGTCCCGTTGAAATAGCTCAACAGCGCATGAAGGCGCGGCCCTAAGTGCTGATAGACATCATCATAGCTCTTCGGACGGAAGCATTGGCGCTTGTTTTTTCCGGGCGGGATAATTGCGCTTTTAACGCAGCAATCTCAGCCAGGGCTGCTTCCAGTTGCTGATTGCGTTCTTCTAATTGCTCACACATATCCTCATAGCTGCGACTGAGGTCTTGGATTAAACCCCAGTATTCGCGCTTATCAAAATCGGGTAACTGGTGCAGTGGCGGAAATTTAAATCGTATCATGATCCCAAGTCTACCACTTCAGCCGCCTCCTTCCCATTTGCGCACCGTTCGACTTCTTTATGACCCTCGTTTCACCTGACAACTTGAGCAGTTACCCGGTGTAGATACAAAAAAAGGGCGATGCGCTGGCATCACCCCTGCTATTTTAAAGACGGTTGCCTTGTCGATGGTCTGTAATGGTCTACTCGATGTCGGCATTGAGGTCGGCCAGCAATTCCGCTAGTTCAGGGTCAAGGAACAATTGCCCCGTGTTGATGCCCTTCTTGCGCTTGAGCACTTTGTACACGGTGTCGATCTCGTAGCCCTTACTTTTGTCTAACTGGCGTGCTTCGCACTCGAAATACTCTTCGACCAGTGCAAAGGTTTGCTCGCTGATGATGATCTCCCCGGCTTGCGCGTTGCTCTCTAGGATTTTGGCGATGGCCGTTGCTTCGCCTAATGCGGCGAATTCCTGGCGGTCGGGGCTGCCCACGTTCCCCAGGAAGGCCGGGCCAGTGTGGATGCCGATGCCGTAGAACAGACGATGTTCTTCCGCCATGACTTCGTGCAAGGCGTACAGGTCGTAGATGATGCTCATGGCGGCACGTACTGCGCGGATAGCATGATCTTCTTGCGGGTTAAGCTGTGTGTTAAACAGCCCGGTGACCGCATCGCCCATGTATTTATCGACAATGCCTTCGTAGAGGTTGATACCATCGCTGGCTAGGCTCAGGTAACGGTTGATGATCTCCATGAGTAATTCCGGCGGGAGCTTCTCGCTAAACGTGGTAAACCCACGTACATCGGTTGCAATCGCGGTGATTTCGCGCTCTTGGCCGCTTACGTTTATATCGTCCACGCTCTGGAAGTTATCCACTAATGCGCCGGGCAAATAACGCCGTAATTCGGCCAGTTGAGACTCGCGCTCTTTTTTCTCTGTCAGGTCATCAATAACCAACGCCAGCCCTTGTGTTTTGCCGTTGGCATCGCGCAGATTACTGACGATCACATTCCATATGCGCCGGCCTTTTTCCCCGACGATGGGCTGAACTTCGATCAATCGCTGGCGGCCATCGCGCCGCACGCTGGCGAGCAATGCCGGGAAGTCTGTGCCCATATCCGGGATCATATCATAGAGTTTGTGCTCAATCGGCTTAATCTGTTCGGGTATGTCGATGAGTTGACGTGCGGACTGATTAAAGGCGATGATCCTGTCGTTCGCGTCAATGGTGATAACGCCATTGGCGATAGAGTCGAAGACGTTATCCATCAGGTCGCGCATTTCGGTGATCTGCTGGAGTTGCCGCCGGGCTTCTTCAAACAAGCGGGCGTTTTCCAGCGCGACGGTTGCTTGGTCGGAGAAGGCTTTGAGGATGCGTAAGTCGCTCTGTTGGAATAAGCCCGTCAGGATGCGATTATCGCAATACACCACGCCGATGACTTCTCCGCGTACACGCAGCGGCACCGCGAGAATACTACGCAATGCAAAGCCGACGATGCTCTGCTGGCCGCGATACCGATCGTCATTGCTGGCATTGTCGGTCAAGACGGCTTCGCCAGTCCGTGCAACCTCATTGACAATCGTCCGGCTGACGATGAATTCGCTTTGTTTGTTGTTTGGCTCGTCGCCTTTATCAACGAAAACATCGGTATCTAGCCCACGCGCCACGCGGAACTGGTCGAACTTGTTTGTTTCTCGATTTTTAAGCACGATATAACCGCGCTCCGCCCCGGTGATGTTGATGACGGTATCCATCACTTGGTTTAATACGGTGTCCGTATCCAGCGCGGAGTTAATCAGCGCGGTTGTTTCCGCTAGGGCACGTAGGCGCTGCAACTCGATAAGATTATTGGTTAGCCCTTGGCTGATCTGTTCGACGCGCAGCTTAAACTGCTGTAGATTTTCTAACGTGCTGCTAGGCAAGGCCATCCCACGTTGTTTGAGCAGGTCACGCTGATGAGCGAGTAATTGTAAGATACCTTCGGTCTTTTCTGCCAACACACGGACGGCGCTCTGAGCGGATTGGATATCTTGGGTTTGGTCGTCGCTCATGCTTTGAATACCTCATATATACGGGCTTTTTGCTTACGGCCTTTAACTTGGATCGGGTCGCGCTCGACGAGTCGAATGTGCGCGGGGAGGCCGTCTGATTGTTGGAGGATGTGGTCATAGGCTTCTTGCGTGATGATAATCTGCCCGGCCTGGGTGTTTTCTTCGATGCGTTTTGCCAGGTTAATTGTATCGCCAATGGCGGAAAACTCACGGCGGTTGAGGCTGCCGACGTTGCCCAACGTCGCCTCTCCGGTATGAATGCCTACATGATAATAATGGGGGTCGGGGGCGATGTTGAGTTCTTTGTAAAACTGCAAAAATGCCTCGCGCATACTCAACGCGGCTTCTACAGCGGCGAGCGCGTGATTGTCGATGGGGTTTAGCTGTGTATTGAACAGCGCCATAACGACGTTGCCCATGTATTTGTCGATCAAGCCGTTGTGTTTGTGGATACTCCCCGTCGCCCGTGTGTGATACTGGTTCAATTGCTCCATAATTTGCTGCGGGCGATAATTTTGCGGGAAGGTGTGCGCTGGGCGCACGTTGGCGAACACACAGGTGACCTCGCGCTTTTCTCCGCCGAGTGCCATCTGCGAAATGGTGTGAATGTTGTCAATCATCTGCGGGGGTAAGTAGCGGCGCATGAGCGTTAACGCTTCTTCGCTGCTCTTCTTTTCCGTCATATCATCCATCACCATCACGACACCGCTGGTTTCATCGCCGCTATTGCGCAGTGGGCTAAATTTCATGCTAAGGGCGATCCGTCCACGCGGTTTAATGGTTAGCTCGGCCTCTAGCTCTTGGGCGATTTCTTGACGGCGCACTTGCATTAGATGCGCGTCGAGATCGGCACTCACACCAGGGATAACTGTGCTTAGTTTTTTGCCTTGGGCATCGGCGGCGGCTTGTGCCAAGATCTTTTCGGCGGCGCGGTTAAAAAGTTGGATGCGGTGTTTATCGTCTGTGGTGACGACACCGGAGCCGATCGACGCGAAGACGTTATCCATCAACTCTTTCATTTCGCTGATTTCGCCGAGTGATTGTTTGATCTCATTAAACAGGCTGATGTTCTTAATAGCGACGGCGACTTGATTGGCAAAGGCCATCATCAAATTCTTCTCGCGCTCTGTAAAAACCCCAGCACGCAGACGGTTATCCACATAGCAAACGCCGATAACTTGGTCTTTATACATCAGCGGCACACACAGCACCGACCGCAGCGCCATCTGTGCGATGCTCATACCGCTTTGCAGGCGGTCATCCTTATAGGCGTTGTCTGTGAGCAAGGGTTGCCCAGTCTGCAAGACATCCTTGAGGATCGTTTGGCTAATTTGGGGGTCTTCGCCACTGTTTTTAGGGGCGGTTTCGCTCTCGTGGATGACGCGGAACTCAAACTCTTTGGTCTCTTGGTTACGGAGGATGATGTACCCGCGTTCGGAATTGGTCAAACTGGTGATGACATCCATCGCATTGACGAGAATATCATCAATGGCTTGCTCAGTGTTCATCAGCGCGGATGTTTCCGCTAGAAAGCGCAACTGGCTAAGTTCAGTTTGCTCGTTGATGATGCTGGTTTCTAGTTGCGACAGTTCATATTGTAATTTGCTGATGCCTTGTAGAGTCATCGGGGGGAGGTTCATCCCGCGTGACTTGAGCAGATCCCGTTGACTACGCAAAGAGGCTTCTGTTTCATCGAGCAAGGCTTTAAGTTGGCGTACATCGCTGATGATGGTGGCGTTGTGTTCGCTCATCCGGTCTAACTCCCTTGGGTGTGTTTGCGTGCCAACACACGACCTTACATTATTGGCAGTATAATCGTAGCATATGACAAACGCAACTTAAGGTTCGCGCTCGGCGAAATTCCAACCGGGCTATAATGCACCCATAACCACATTCTATGAGAAGCCTGTAAATATTGACCAAGCAACTCTATAATTCAACCGTCTATCACGTTTAGCGTAAAGTTAGTTATGGGTCGTCTACAGTTTTATTTACAATATGCCTTGCGTAACCTCACCCGCAATCGGCGCTGGTCGGCGTTTGCGCTTCTGTCAGTGGCTGCCGGGGTAGCGACCGTTGTCGCCCTGCGTAGCCTGGGCTTAGCCATCGGCGATTCGCTCACCTCCAATATCCAAGCGACGAATAAAGGGGATATTGCTATAGCACGCAACAGCGGCCCCGGTGGGTTTAACTTTGGCCGCACGAGTCGAGACAACGCCTTTAATATCCTGCAATTGGAACTCATACGCGGATGGGTTGACCGCAACGACAGCCTACATACCGAATACAGCGCGACCAACTTGCAGATCAGCCCGGCAGAAGAACGCGCAGTGGGCATTAACTTTATGACGGGCATCTTCATTGACCCCGCGACGTACCCCCCGACGACGACTATCCGCACAGTTGAGCCGGACGGCGTGCCCATCGCTGATTTGCTGACAGGTGGCCGCGAAGTTATCGTCAGTTCTAATCTGGCGGAGGCCCAGAACTTCCGCGTTGGGCAAAGGGTCCGGGTGACGGGATCAAGCGAGACATTTACGATTGTCGGCATCGTTCCTAGTGAGCAAGAAGCGGGTCTGCGCGATATTTTTGCGGCGTTTTTTGGGTTTGCGTATTTTCACATTGACCAAGCCGAAACCGTCAATTTAGACTCGCGCCCGAACCGCATCAGCATTTTATTGCCGGAGGGCACATCCCTAGAGCGCATCCGGCGTAGTGGGGAAGAACTCTATGACTTGCTCAACGGCGAAGATGGGTTTACACGCATTCTAACCGTTGCCACGATCTTGGAGCAAAACGAGACCGTCAGCGATATTATCGAGCGGTTTATCGTCGTCATGGGCTTAGGTGCTATGCTCATCGGCGGGGTAGGCATCATCAACACGATGCTGGTCATGGTGCGCAGGCGCACGGATGAGATCGCCGCGTTGAAGACATTTGGACTCAAAGGGCGACAGGTGGCCCTGCTGTTCATGACGGAGGCGCTCTTATTGGGCGCAGTGGGGAGCTTTATCGGGTCGCTGGTGGGCGCTGGCCTGAGCTTACTCACCAATGCCTATGGCGAACGCCTGATTTTGCAATCTGTACCGATGCGTATTTATCCTGAAGCCATCGTCTTTGGTGTGGTCTTGGGTTTTGTCGTGACTGCCGTCTTCGGCGTGATGCCTGTGTTGACCGCTGTTAAGGTCAGGCCAGGCATTATCCTACGTCCGAATGAGGGCTATGTCCCAGCGTTAGGCATTTTACAAAGTGTCGGTGTGGTGATCTTTGTGGTGCTGGCGTTGGGCATCATCGCCGGGCAGATTATCGGCCCCTTCCCGGAAAGTATCCGTACATTTAGCCAATTACCGCTGCCACAAAACATCACGGCGGGCATTTTGCTGGTCGCAGTGACTTTAAGCGTGTTGGGCGTATTGGTTGTTGTCCTCTGGGGGGTGGTTTGGCTGGTGGGGCGCATCCCCGCCTTTGGTTGGATCGACTTAAATTTATCTCTCCGTAACTTAGGCACGCGCCGTTTGCGCACGGCGACTACGCTCTTAGCGATCAGCACCGGGATATTTGCCATCAGCGCGATTAGCTTTTATGGTGCAGGTGTCCGGGAGATTTTGCAGGTATCGCTCAACGACTCGCTTGGCGGCAACATCTTGATCCTGTCGCCGTCTTCTTTTTCGCTGGATGTCGGCGGCAATTTTCGGGACAGTCAGCGGCAATTAAACCGCGCGTTGGATGAATTAGGCGAGACGGTCGTACATCGCACACGCTTTATGAATTACGACGGGCGGATGTCGATGGTTGACTCCTTATCGCTGCGTGATTTAGAAGCAGATGTTGACCGTGAGGTGCTGTTCCGAGAATTGAATCAAGCTAGCCGAAGCGGTGACTTTGAACGGGCGAATGTAATCTCTGAGCAACTGGAAGCGCTCGTAACCCCTTTGAACGTCGTCATGGTGGATACGGATAACCCTAATCTTGATTTGGGGAATGTTATCGCCGGGCGTGCCTTGACTGCCGAAGATCGCGGGAGTCGGCGGGCGGTGGTGCTCTACGAAGGGCGTATGGCGGACTGGGGCGTTCAGGTTGGCTCTGACATTATCGTGCAGGTGCAGGGGCGCGAGTATGTGTTTGATGTGGTGGGGTTGATCGGTGATGAGAGCGAATTCCAACCGAATGCCCCAGGGGATATGATAATTCCGTTTGGGGCGCTGGGCAGTGTGCGGCCTAACTTCCAATTTAACACGGTGCAGGTTGCACCGGATGATGTCAACACCGTTGAACAGGCCATTACACAAATGCCGTTCTTTTTCACGGTCAACGTGACGGTGATTGACGGCGTTGTCAGTCAGCTAATTACACAGTTCAGCGCCTTGCCGATCTTGGTCAGCTTGCTTTCGTTGGGCGCTGCTGCGGTGATTATGGCGAACACCGTTGCGCTGGCGACCTTCGAGCGGCGGCGGCAGATTGGCATCTTAAAGGCCGTTGGCCTCAAGCGGCGGCGCGTTGTGACGATCATGCTTTTGGAAAACCTCATTATCAGTCTGCTAGGGGCGGTTTTGGGCATCGGCGCGAGTGCTGCCGGCATCGCTTTGTTAGCCGCTATCGGCCTTGACGAACTGGTGTTTATACCATCCGATTCGCGCCCGGTGGTGGTGGGGTTAGTTGTGGCTTCATTGCTGATCGGGATTGTGGCGACATTGCTCAGTGTTAACGGCGCAGTGCGCGAGCGTGTGACGAACGTCTTACGTTATGAATAACCCGTTGCGGCAGTCCGGGCTATAGATTACACTCAAATTACTGATCTGAAATCAACCAATGGACAATCGAACCGTGAATCAACCGGATGTGCCTTTAACCCCGGAAAACTTTATCAATCGTGAACTCAGCACCGTTGATTTTAATCGGCGTGTGCTGGCGTTGGCGCAAGATGCCACAATCCCGCTGTTAGAACGTATCAAATTTGTCGCTATTGTGGGCAACAACCTAGACGAATTCTACATGGTGCGCGTGGGGTCGTATTTACAAAAGCTCCAGCTTGGTATCACGTCATCGCGGCCTGATGGCTATACGCCGGGGCGTTTGCTGGATGCACTGCGCGATGAAGTCACTAATCTGATGACTGCGCAACGGGCGACGATGCGGCAATTATTGACCGAGTTAGAAATTTACGAAATTGTCATCAGCCCTATTGACGACCTGAACGAAACCGAGCAAGCTGCCATCCGCGATTACTTTTATACGGAAGTCTTCCCGGTGTTGACCCCGCTGGCCGCCGACCATGCGCGACCGTTCCCGTTTATCTCTAACTTGAGCTTGAACTTGGGCGTTTACCTGCGCCGGGAAAGTGACTCGCAACTGGACTTTGTGCGTATTAAAGTGCCGGAGGCGCTGCCGCGTCTCGTCAACTTGGGGCGGCATGTCAGCCGATATAGCCAAGAGGCATTTTCCAAGGGGCATTTCGTCTGGATTGAGGATGTGATTGAACATAACCTTGATCTGTTGTTCCCTGGTATGGAAGTCGCGGAACATTACCCGTTCCGTGTGACGCGCAACGCCGACATTGACTATGAGCACGAAAAAGAAGAAGAGTTGATGGACATCAGCGCGGTGATTGAAGCCGGTGTACGCGAGCGGCGCTTCGGCTTTGTCGTGCGCTTGAGCGTGCCTTATGATATCAGCGATGCGATGCTCAACCGCTTGATCCATGAACTCAACGTCGATGCCGATCGTGATGTTTATATGATCCAAGGCGCTTTAGGCTCTGCGAGCCTCTTTGAACTGCTGCAAGTCGAGCGCCCGGATTTGAAGTATCCGCCGCATGTGCCCAAATTGCCGGAGGTTGTCGCCCAAGGGACGAATATCTTCAGTGCTATACGCCAAGGTGATATTCTGCTGCATCATCCCTATGATTCGTTTATGCCTGTTGAGGAATTTTTCCGTCAAGCCGCTAAAGATCCCGCTGTTTTGGCGATCAAAGCCACGCTTTATCGCGTTGGTAAAGATTCGCCTGTCGTCCGAGCGTTGATGGAAGCCCGCGAGAATAATAAGCAGGTTGCGGTGTTGGTCGAACTCAAGGCGCGGTTTGATGAAGAAAATAACTTGGAGTGGACGCGCCAATTAGAACATCAAGGTGTGCATGTGACCTATGGCGTGGAGGAATTGCCCGTCAAGACACACGCGAAAATCGCGTTAGTCATCCGGCGAGAGGGCAATACGCTGAGGCGTTATGTACACCTCGGCACTGGGAATTATAACGCCAGCACCGCCCGTTTATATACTGATCTGGCGCTGTTTACAAACGACCCTGACCTTGGCGAAGACGCGACACGGCTATTCAACCGCTTGACCGGATATGCGCCGGAAACAAGCTATGAGCGTCTGTTAGTTGCGCCGGAGTATCTGCATTCAACCTTGTTATCGCTGATTGACAATGAGATCGAAGCGGCAGAAGCCGGGCAAGAGGCGCGGCTGATCTTCAAGATGAACCAGCTTGAAGAAGATGTGATGATCCAAAAGTTGTATCAAGCCTCACAAGCCGGGGTACAGGTTGACTTGATCGTGCGGGGGTTGTGTTGCCTGCGGGCGGGCTTGCCTGGTATCAGCGAGAATATTCGTGTGCGCAGCATTTTAGGCCGCTTTTTGGAGCATCCACGCATTTATTACTTCCACAATGCACCAGCAGATCAAAAGCTGTATGCCGGTAGTGCTGACCTCATGCGACGTAATCTCTATAACCGCGTCGAGACGGTCTTCCCGATCATTGACATTCGATTACGGCGCAAGGCGCTGCGCATCCTAGCGACAGATTTGCGCAGTAATACGCTGGTATGGGAGATGCAACCTGATGGCAAATATACACGAATCACCCCGGATGCTGATGAGCCATTGATCGACAGTCAGTATATTTTCATGCAAGATAGTGCCGGTTTAGACATTCAACTGATGGAGTAGATACGATGGATCGTACCGATATGCTGCGCGACATCCGCGATGAGATTATTAACCTCACCGAGTCGCCTTTATACGAGTTCCGCAAGCAGAATAATTACTATCCGGTCATTGGGCAGGGTAGCCACTATGCCAAGATTATGTTCATTGGCGAAGCCCCCGGCAAGAACGAAGCCGAACAAGGGCGGCCTTTCTGCGGTGCTTCCGGGCGGGTACTGGATGAATTGCTCGATTCTATTGACCTCAACCGCGAAGATGTTTATGTGACCAACATCGTTAAAGATCGCCCGCCGGACAACCGCGACCCGCTCAAGGGCGAGATCAACCTGTATGCGCCGTTTTTGGATCGCCAGATTAGCATCATCCAACCGCAGGTGATCGCCACGTTAGGCCGCTTTTCGATGGAGTTCATCCTCAAGCGGTTTGACGCAAACGAGAAAAAAGGCAAGATCAGCGCCTTACACGGCCAGAAAATCGCTGTGACGACCGATTATGGCGAAGCGATGGTTGTGCCGCTGTTCCACCCGGCGGTGGCTTTATATAACGCCAACCAGAAAACAACCTTGCTAGAAGACTTCCAGGTGCTTAAAGACTTCATCGACTAGCCGCCTCGATGACATGACCTCGTTTCTCGACAAATAGCATGGATTATGCGACAATGCGCATTGAACTATAACACCTTATTAACTGTCGCTCGAAAAATTTTAAGGAGGTAGTCGCTATGGAATTATGCGTTATTCCTGGTGACGGTGTTGGTAAAGAGGTCATCCCAGCGGCAGTACGGGTTTTGCAGGTCGTTTTGCCGGATGTCACCATCCACGAAATGCCCGCTGGTTTTGAACATCACCTAAAACATGGTTCGCCATTGCCTGAAGCCACAAAAGAAACGGCATTACGCTGTCGTGCGGTGTTGTTCGGCGCGGCGGATTCGCCATCGTACCCGGTAGAAGGGTATTACTCGCCCATTATCGCGCTACGCCAGGCGCTTAAGACGCATTCTAACCTCCGGCCAGCCCGTTATTTACCGGTGCCGACATCCCGCGAAGGCGTTGATTTGGTGGTGATGCGTGAAAATACGGAGGACTTGTACGTTGTTAATGAGTTTACCGACGATGGCGGACAACGCAGCACCGCACAGAAGATCATCACCCGTGCGGCGACTGAGCGCATCGCCCATATGACGTATAAGCTCGCTCAACGTGCGGAGCGGGAATTAGTCACGATCGTGCATAAAGCGAATATCCTACCGCAATCTGACGGCTTGTTCCGCCGAGTCGCTCTGGAAGTCGCGGAGCAATACCCCGACATCGAAACCGATGAACTGTTGGTTGATACGGCTGCTTATTGGATGGTCAAAGAGCCAACGCGCTTTGATATGATCTTGACATCAAATATGTACGGGGACATTCTCTCTGATATGGCGGCAGCCTGGGGCGGTGGCCTGGGCATGGCTCCGTCGCTCAACCTGGGTGACGATGCGGCCATTGCTGAACCAGTGCATGGCTCCGCGCCGGATTTAATGGGCAAAAACATCGCTAACCCTACTGCGGCGATGCTCAGTGTGGTGATGCTCCTGCGCCATCATTGGCATTTGGACGACGAAGCCCACAAAATCCAAGAGGCGATCCGCTGCACGCTGGAAGATGGCTTCCACACGGTAGATATTCAGCCGGATAAAGCGATTTCCACCAGCGAATTCACCGAGCGTGTCATCGCCCACATTAAATAGACGACTTTGGGGCGCATCAGTTTGGGTGCGTCCCATTGGTTATAGTAAACAAATGTTCTGTGTGCGGAATTTCGGGTAGAATAAAGTCGTCGTGACCGTAGCGAGACTGTGACCATGAGCGATCTATTTGTCGAAATTTTCCCCGTAGAAGCGGACGCTATCCCGCCCTTATGTGTGTATCGTGTGACTTTTTTGCCGCAGACCCCGGCCAGTGACATCCAGCGCATAGGGCAACGCTTGGCGGCGCGGTTGCGCCAATTGCTAGGCGGGCATTGGTTATGGTCGGCGGGCTATCTCGTGACGGATGATGTTGATCGTAATCCGATTGAAGTGACTATCACCGTTGATAGCCTCAAGAGCGATCAATCGGTGCAGTTCGCCGCGTTGGATGGTGTGGAAATGCCGCCGGAACGCCAAGTGAGCGCCCAAGCACAGGCGGATTATGTGCAGCGTGTATTGCTCAAGGCGCTATCCGGTGCGATGCAAGCGGCACTCAACAAGCACAACGCGACTATTCGCAACGCCCGCGTAGAACGTGAGCACAAGCTCCGTAGTTGGGTTGTCGATGAGCGTCCCGCAATTTCGCTTTCTATCGCCTCGCGCTTAGTTTATCATCAGAGTGTGCAGGATTATCTGCATGATGAGACGGACAGCACCCGCGCAGCGGAAAAAGTGGTCGGGCTGTGGGTGAGCGACCCGCGCATGGGCGCACGCGGTGCGATTATGGCTGTAGAAGGCCAATTACACACGCTCCGGGCAGGTCTCCTTGCGGACTTACCACATCATCTGCAAGCGGATATTGTGGAGCGGTCGCCGGATAGCGAATGGGTGGTGCGGGTGCGCGTGGGGCGGCGCGAGAATGTCTACTTAGCGAGCAGTGTAAAGATCGTTATCCGCTTGCCGCATTTACCACGCTTTGACGTAGACCCCAAACAAGCGATCCAAACGTTACAGATGCAACCCCGCACCCGTGCAATGCAGGTGCGTAGCGTCAGCACGGTGACGAAAGAGGCCGGGTTGTTGGCAAATGCCTATAATGCCCGCACGATGCCGGAAGCGTTTTTCTCTGCTGATTTTGAGATGAACTTGCGTTTTCAGGATAATCGCGTCTGCGCCTATAATCCGCAGACCTTGCCTGTTGATTTCCTCAAGCGTGGGGTGTATAAGCTGCGTCCAGAACATCAAGATGCGCCGGTGCGGGTGTGTGTGGTCAACACATTGGAACTGCGCATTGAAGATTTTGTCGAGGCGATGCGGCGGCAACTCAGCCGCGATTTTCCGTTTACAATTGAGATCGTCCGCGAGCGGCGCGTGCGGGTCGTCTCCCGTAGTAATTTGGAAAGTGCCGTGCGGGTTGTGGAAAAAGAAAACCCGGATGTGATTCTCGCGTTCTTCCCCGATGAGGTGGACGCGGACGACGACGAAGACGACGACGAGGAAGCCACCGCCGCTTACATCAAATCGTTGACGCTAGGGCGCGGGTTGCCCATTCATGTTATCCGCCAATCTACGCTTGATGACCCGGAAGCCATGCCGGGCATTATCATGAGTATCTTGGGTAAAATAGGGAGTGCGCCCTTTGTGCTGACGGAGCCGGTAGAATATGCGGATTTTGTCGTCGGGCTGGACATCGTGCGTCAGAGCTTCTCCACGATGGAGCATAACCGCTTGACGGCGATTGCGCGGGTATATGGCGCTGATGGCGAATTCTTACATTACACGGTGCGCGAGCTTGAACTTGAGGAAAATAAGCTCCCATTCGTTTTGATGCGTGACTTGTTCCCGCAAAAGCGATTTGCGGGCAAGCGCATTATGGTGCATTATGCCGGGGTGCTAGAGCCGGATTTACTGACGGTGCTAACGGGATGGGGGCAGGCGATTAAGGCGCAGTTCTTCCCGGTGGAGATAATCCGCTTTGGCGCACCGCGTATCTATGCGATTGACCAGAGTGGGGTAGTACAACCGCCTTGGGGTAGTGCCTTTAAGCTGAGTGATACTGAGGCGTTGTTGATCTCGTCCTTGCCACAGCAGGACATCACACCGCAACCTTTGCATATTCGCACGATCAGCAGTGGCGCACAACCGCTACCTATCACTGAGGCGCTGCGGAGTGTGCTCGTCTGGACGCGCTTAGCCTATGGCGCGGAACGGCTGCCTAAGCTCCCTGTGACGGTGATTAACACCGACCAACTTGGAGCTTGGCTGCGGCGGGGTAACAAATTCAGCCGTGATGAAGGCTATGTGCCGTTTTGGTTATAACGGATAGAGTTCTTCGGCGGGTTCTTTGTTGGGGCGGTCGAAGAACTGCTGTAGCATTTGGCTACGCTTGATCTGTGCTTCGATCTCCTCGCGGCGCAAACGTTCCCGGCGGGCATACGCCCAGCTTTCGCGGGCATCCAGCAGGAATACCAGAAGCAAGTGAGCGACAACGATCAACGCCCAAGCAGGCACCCCAAACCGTACTGCGTTAAGCAGTTGTGTGTCATCGAGCATGCTGCTGATGACCCCGAAGCCGAACACTGCGCCTGCAAACAACAGCACATGCAAGCCGAGTAAAATCCACCGTAAGATTGCACGGCGGCGGCGGGTGGGCATAGGATGTAATGACGACACGCTGGAATGTGCCGCATAGGGTTTGGAGTCGTCACTTAATGTATGTACCGGCGCGAACGTGAGTTCGCTGTCCTCTTCAAAATCGTACTCAAGCTCCATAGTCTTCGCTGTTCTCAACACTCTCCATGTAGTCACGCCGCCAGTTTTCTTCTGTACGGCGCTCTAATGCTAAAACAGCATCATCGTCCACGTCAATGAGCTTTCCGTTTTTGTCGAAGGTAAAATACCGATTTTCCTTCGTTGGCGTTATTTCTTGGGTTGTTGTATCTTCTTTCTCGTCTAACGCTGTATTAGCAAGTGAAACAATTAGCTTCCAGATTTCACGCGGTTTTTTGGGCATCAGGGACATCGCTAACGCTCCTTTCGGCCTTATACGATGGTATATATTGCAAATACGCTTGTTTTCAAATTTCATTTGACAAGCCTTTTAAAAATACTGATGCCAGTAATTATTGATCGTCTTGAACTTCGATGAGTTCGCCATCTGTGCCGAGTGTATAGTAAGTTTCGCTGTCGTCGTCTTTATCCCACAGTCGCCACCAGTTTCGCCCGTTGTCTTTACGGCGTAGTTTGCGCTTGGCCTCTTTCATTTCGGCTTTAATCGCGTTGATCTCGCGTTGTGCGTAGATCGTCTGTACGAGCAAGGTCAAACCTATGGTGGTCATGATAGCTGTCGCTAAGAACATTGTGACAAAGAACCCGGTTGCGCCATAAAACCGCACCGCCATGCGTGGTAATGCCACACAACCGAACGCCACCACAGTAAAAATAATCCAATAACTTAGTAGTTGGCGGCGGCGGTCTTTCTGTGCATTAAGTTCTTCGCTTAAATCCTCCAAGATGTGCATGGTCTTTGCTCTATACAATCATCATTTATTTGTATTATACACTAAGCTTGTAAGCATTAGATAAAAACAAATTTACGAAATGTAAAAAAGGGAAGGCGGCTGACCTTCCCTTTGTATAGGCTTATGATGTTGCGTTTGCTTATACGCGGGTTTGGTAAGAGCCGTCTTCGGTCTTCACGCGGATGGTATCGCCTTCAGAGACGAACATCGGCACGGTGACCTCTAACCCGGTTTCCGTCTTGACCTTCTTGGTGGGGTTGTTGGCTCGATCCCCGGCGACGGCGTTTTCAGCTTCGACAACCTTAAAGTCCATCGTATTTGGCAGTTCGTAGTCGATTAGCTCACCGTCATAGCGCAGCAACTTAACTGTAACCCCTTCTTTGAGATAGTAAATATCATCGCCAAAGGTGGCATGGGGCAATTGTGGCTGCTCGAAGGTGACGTTATCCATAAATGTGAGGAAATTCCCATCGTCATAAAGGTATTCCATCTCGACAGCATCTAAGCGCACATCTTGCACTTTGCTACCGGTGTTGTAAGTCTTTTCCAGTGTTGCGCCGGTGCGCAGGTTGCGCACGGAAACGCGGACATTGCCGCTGCCGCGTGCAGTTTTATTATGGCTGTAGGTCAAGACCTTCATCAACTGATCGTCGTCAAGGTAGGTCGTGCCCCGGCGAAGTTGGTTTACATCAATCATTTATTTCACTCACTCATCTAAAAAATAAAGCAGGCCAGTTAGTATAGCAAAAAACAATTTGCCTTAATAGCGTCCGTTGTTACTATTGCCTAATGGTAGTGAGTTTAAGAAGCTCTCGTTAGTCTCGTGTTGACGGAAGTTGTTCAGGAGTTGCTCGGTTGCGCCGATGGACCCGGTTGGGTCGGTTTCCGCAAGGTGTGCCCACATACGGCGCAGGGTATAGACGCGCTGCAAAATATCCGGGCCAAGCAGTAATTCTTCGCGTCGTGTGGACGATTGTTCCACGTCGAAAGCGGGGAAGATGCGGCGTTCTTGCAGGCGGCGGTTGAGGTGCAGTTCCATATTACCCGTGCCTTTGAACTCTTCGTAGATCACATCGTCCATCTTGCTGCCTGTGTTGACTAAGCAGGTGGCGATGATGGTCAGGCTGCCGCCTTCTTCTACGTTACGCGCCGCGCCAAAGATGCGCTTGGGCGGTTGGACGGCGGACGGATCAAGACCACCGGAGAGCGTGCGCCCGCTAGTCGGCACGACAAGGTTATAGGCACGCGCTAAGCGGGTGACGCTATCTAGCAGCAGCACGACATCCCGGCCAATTTCTACGAGACGCTTGGCACGGTTGAGCGCCATTTCTGCCACACGCACATGATGTTGGATGGGGTCGTCAAATGTTGAGGCGATAACTTCTGCATCAACGGAGCGATCCATATCAGTCACTTCTTCCGGGCGCTCACCGATCAAGGCGATCATCAGGTGAACGTCGGGGTAATTATGGCTGATGGCGTTGGCGATATCTTTAAGCACAGTTGTTTTACCCGATTTCGGCGGGGAGACGATCAGCCCACGCTGGCCTTTACCCACTGGGGCGATCAAGTTCAGCATCCGTGTAGAGATGACACGCGGTATTGTTTCCAGGTTAAAGCGCTCTACTGGAAAGATCGGCGTAAGGTCTTCAAAGGCCGCCCGCCGCTTTGATTCATCTGGGTTGAGGCCGTTGACGGCATCTACACGCAATAGACCAAAGTATTTTTCGTTGTCCTTGGGCGGGCGCACTTGGCCGATGACCATATCCCCGGTGCGTAGGTTGAACTTCTTCACCTGAGATTGGCTCACGTAGATGTCATTGGGGCCAGGCAGGTATTTTTCCGCACGCAAGAAGCCGATACCATCATCCACAACTTCTAGGATGCCGCCGCGCAGTTTGTAGCCGCGTCGTTCGGCTTCACTGCGGAGCAAGCCAAGGATAAGATCCTGCTTTTTAAGGCGGCTAAAGCGCGACACGCCTGCTTCGCGTGCAAGTTGACGGAGTTCATCGAGTGTTTTA
Source organism: Anaerolineae bacterium (assembly GCA_034437635.1). Classification (GTDB taxonomy): domain Bacteria; phylum Chloroflexota; class Anaerolineae; order Aggregatilineales; family Phototrophicaceae; genus J038. Next base: position 18,581 of record DAOTTT010000448.1, read on the forward strand.
GTTTCAAGTTGGGTAATATCCATAGTCATGTGTAACGAAGCAGCAGGGGGCTACTTCGTCTCCTTTCCTAAAATGTGAATGATTGATTGAACAAGCACATGGCTTGGTTTATTCTTGCGTGTTCTGTACATGGGGCACGGTTTGCTTGCCAGAGACTTGCTGCGTGCAAGTGCGGCGATTATTGAGCTTTTGGTGAGCTGGTATGATCTTGATAGAAGATTAAGCTTCATTGGGAAATATAGCACACAATTTACGGTAGGTCAAACGGTATATTCATGCAGGGTGCATTTCAGATTATTGGCAGATGTGCTTGTGTGTGAACTTACAAATCTTGATTTCTAATGATGTTGCCAAAATATTGAAATGCACCCTTTCATGCAAAAACAATACATCGTCTCCACATAAGATTTACAACTCGCAGTTAAATTTATTTAATCATTTGAGTTCTATGGAGTATGCATGATGGATTTGCTTATTTTAGGTGGGACGCAGTTTGTCGGGCGGGCGCTGACGCAAGCGGCGCTGGCAAGCGGACATCAAGTGACCTTGTTCAACCGGGGCAATACCAATGCCCACTTATTCCCGGAGGCGGAGAAGTTGCGCGGGGATCGTGACGGTGATCTCTCCGCGCTGGAAGGGCGCACATGGGACGCTGTGATCGACGTGAACGGCTATGTGCCGCGCATCGTGGAGCAGACCGCGACCTTGCTTCAGGATGCCGTCAAGCAGTATGTCTTTATCTCCACTATATCTGTTTATGATGATGATGCCATACAGGAAAATCGCGGCGGGGATGAAGATAGCCCGCTGGCAACCCTGGAAGATGAAACGACTGAAGCCATCACCGGGGAGACATACGGCGGCCTCAAGGTGTTGTGTGAGAATGTCGTTCAAAAGCATTACCCGGAAAACAACCTCATTATTCGCCCCGGTTTGATCGTTGGGCCGACCGATCACACCGACCGCTTTACGTTCTGGCCGGTGCAGGTGGCGCGTGGGCAAACCGTTTTAGCGCCCCCGCGTGAGGCTCCGGTGCAGGTGATTGACGTGCGCGACTTGGCCGCGTGGACGATCCGCTTGGTGGAGAAGGGCATCAACGGCATTTATAACGGCGTTGGGCCGGATTATGGCCTGGCATATGGCCGCGTTTTGGACGCTTGCCTAGCAGCGGCAGAAGCCCCCGTCGAGTGCGTTTTGCATGTCGATGAGGCGTTCTTGTTGGCGCAGGGGGTGCAGCCCTGGGCGGATTTGCCGTTATGGTTGCCGGATGAAGCCATTGGCATGGCGCATATCAGCAATGCACGGTCGATTGAATCGGGTTTGCGCTTCCGTGCGATTGAAACGACCGTTGCCGACATCTTGACATGGTATAAGGCGACATATGGCCTAGACCGTGATCTCAAGACGGGTTTAGATGCGGATAAAATGGCGGAGCTTGTCGTGGCTTGGCAGGCTACTCAACAATAACGCCACCGCGTTCATTTTCCGGCAGTAAATAAGTGATGTTATCCGGTACAGGCGTTAACAAGTACACATCCACCCACTGTGACCAACCAATAAAATCATGGTCGGAGTACCCCAAATCGACCCAATAGGGCGTGGAACGTGGTCCGCCCGTATCGGCTGCGATCCCACGCCCATACCCCGGTACGTACATATTGGTATAATACGACACGATGCGTGGATCAATGGCGATAATGCCTTTTTGGAGCGTCTCGCCGACGGATGTAATGTTATCCCCGCCAAGCTCTGCCGGGTAGTAACTGGTGGCATACATGCGCATCTTGCGCCAATATTGCACGGGGCCTTCTGGCGTTTCAAGCGTGCGGATGACGACATTGGTGCCATATTGCACGACTTGATTCTGTGGCGATTGAGTCAAGCCTTCGCTTTCTAGCTCACGGCTGATTTCGATGCCATTTTCATAGCGGGTGCGATATTGTCGCTCGTAGATGCCATTTTGCCCGGCTTGGACGACAGCGCGGGTATCGAGCCGCATACTGTTGTTAGCCTCGTAGACGGTGTCAAAGGGTATGAGTTCGGTTTCAGTATCAATTTCCTCGTTGACACGATAAACACGAATATGTGTCCCTGGCTGGATGATGACATCTTCGGCGGGGATGCTGTAATCTAGGCCGTTTAAGCTGATGTTGAGTTCGGCTAATGCGCCGCCGACGGTCTGTGTGTTGACGCGCGTCTCGATGACTTGGTTATCTGCAATGACCGTCACTGGGCGCGAGCGATCAATGGTGATCGTTAGGCCGCTGGTGATGGGCGTTTCCAGCGCGGGGATGACCGTATCTGCTAGGAATAGCTCGATGTCGGCTTCGAACAAGGCATCGGCTACGGTGTCGCTGGTGGTGTTGAGTGTGAGCGTGTTGTTACCGTCGATGATTGTCACGGGGAGGGTACGTTGAATGTCGATGGTATCAACGGGCAACGGCCACGCTATAATATCAGCGGCTGCAACCAGTTGACCGTCAATAGTCACGATGTCCGATGGGTTAACGGTGATAGCCGCTAAACGCAGGATGTCGAAGGGGCTTTCGTAGGATGTGCGGATAATCTGCTCTTGGTCTTCTATGCGCACAGTGACCGGACGGGCGCGTGCGATGACGATGGTCATGCCGGGGTCGATACTGCTAGAACGATCTGGCACAACGATGTCTTGGGCTTGGATCAAGATGTTTTGCTCGATAATAAACGCTTCGACGGTCTGCGCGTAGGTGTTCACCGGGAAGGTATCGTCGTTAATCTGCAAGATTACGGAGATAGGCTCCGCTTGGGAGACCGTTTGCGGCGGTTGGCTTTCGATAATCAACAAACTCACAGTGATAAACATAGAAAGGCCAGCCGTCAACGCGATGATGAGCAATAACCAGCGCCGCTTTGGGCGGTCAATGCCTGTGGGTTGTGTATCCGAATCGTAGCCTAGGGGAGGCGATGTCATGGGCATATGGCTTTCGCCTGTCTTTGTGGTCAAATTAAAAAAGTTGTTGGCGGTGTTCTCCCCCCAGGCGACCCTACGGCACCCAGGAATTACCCCTTAGTGCTGCTCCCGTCAAGGCCTGACACGGTTCGGAGGTCCTGCCGCGCAGGACCTAGAGAGAGAAGACCACCAACAACCTTAAAAAAGTATCTCAACAAGTTTTTTTAATTTTGATGCCATATTAGCACGGGGATAAACGCCTGTCAATGTTATTTTGCTCACGCGCTCACTTTACGAGATCCAGCACGAGCAGGATAAGCCTTTTTTCGGCTTCTAGCAGCGTTTGGAGCGTGGTGGACGCTTTTTCGCGGTCGTTGTAGCGGATGGCAGTTAACAGATCGCCATAAAAAGCGATGCGTTCTGTATAGGCATCGTCATCGTCCGGCTCATAGCGTGCGCGTAGATTATCCAGCAGGCGAGCGGCGTTGAGCAACGGCATTAAGGTCGTCGTCGTGATTGGGCGCTGTGTGTGGCATAGGATCGCCTCATGGAAAACAAAGAGGGCATCGCGCACGGCAGCATCATCGCCCATCCCTGCACGGATGCGGGCTTCTGCGACAAGCTGTGATAGCTCCATGTGGTGAGCGGTTGTCATGGTGTCCATCGCCCAGTGCAGCGCGAGTTCTTCTAGTGTGATGCGCAGTGTATAGAGTTCTTGCGCTTCTGGCACATCAAATGCGCGGACTTGCATCTTGCGGCGGGGGGGCTTATGCAGCCAGCCTTCGCTTTCTAAGATGCGCAAGGCATCGCGGGCGGTGCTTTGGCTGACGTTCATCTCTTGGGCGACGGTGATTTCCGCTAATGGCGCACCACACAGATAATCTCCAGCTTTAAGGGCTTGGCGCAGGCTATCCGCGACAATGGCGGCTAAGGTTGCGCGTTTGCTCACGGTATCCACACTGGGTAGAAGGCGTTAACGCCAATATCACGCACGTTGCTACCGTCCGACTGCATGATGTAGGTAATCACGCTGTTAGGAAATTCTTCGTGGAACAGGATATAATTACCGTCTGGACTGTAGTGCATACCCCATTCAAAGCCTTCACCGTCGTAAAGCGTAACTCGCTCTCTACTACCATCAACGGCAATGCTGACGATGGACGACAAACCTTCTCCAAGCGTGTTATAGATGATGCGTGATCCATCCGGGCTAAATGATGGCGAGGCATCGCGCACGGCGTTATCCGTAAGTTGTACGTGCTCCCCGCTGGATAGATCAAAGAGGATGATCTCCCATGTAACTGCGTCATCAGGCGCACCGCTGGTAAAGACGAGCATCCGACCATCAGGGCTATAACGCGCATGGCTGTTGCGGTTGCCATCGCTATAGAGGGTCTCTGGTGCGCCGCCCGCGCTGGATATGCGCAAAAGATCATAACTGTCATCGCGGCGCGTATCGGACGAGAAAACGATATATTCACTATCCGGCGACCATGTCGGGATGCGTTCATCTACGTCTGTGTCATAAAGTTTTGCAATGGTGCGAGTCTGCAAATTGTAGATATAAATATCCCAATCACCATCAATGTTTGATTGAAAGGCGATGCGGCTGCCATCCGGGGCGACTGCTGGATAGGAGGCGTTGCTGTATCCCTCTGTGATGAGAGTTTCCGTCCCGGAGAGGAGATCATAGAGGTAGATGTTATAAGCGCCATCCCGTAGAGCAAAGTACGTGATGCGGCTGCTTTCGTTGACGTTGAGATTTGGCTCAAACGTGGCCGATGGGCGTACCCCCAGTGGCGTATCTGTCTCATCCGTAAAAAGCGGTGTCATGTCGATTGCACTACCGACCATTGTCTGTCGGGCGGCATCGCTGGTGGGGTCTAGCGTGGCGATGGCGGTATTTGCCGGTGTGCCGATGTTGTCATCACTATCGCCTTCTTCCAATAGGTCACGCGCAACCAAACCGAGTACGACAACGATCCCTGTCAGCAGCGCACAGCCAATCAAGCCGCCGATGACGATGCTCAACCAAAAGTTGTTACTCCGGCGCTTGCTCCGGCGCTGATACCGTGCCGGGGGTTGCGTATATTGTTTAGACACCGGGCGCGATGCGCCGCTGCTGCCGCTAGATGTGGGCGGTGGGTATGTAGACATCGCCCGGACGGGTGACGGCATCGTATTTTCTAGCGATGTCAACGGGGTCGGCTGTGTGACTTCTAATGAGGGCTTGGGCGGGCGTGGCTGCGTTTCCTCACGCTTATCAGGATTGTTGACCGCATCTTCTAACGCAAGCGCCATCTCAACCGCCGTTTGAAAGCGGTTATCCGGCATTTTCTTCAATGCTTTGAGGATGACCGTCTCGAAGGCGCTACTAATTTGTGGGTTGAGGTTACGCGGGTTAGGCGGTGGCTTGGTCACTTGCATGACGGCGATGCCATACGGCGTATCGTTTTCAAATGGGCGGCGGGCCGTCGCCATCTCGAAGACCATCACACCGAGCGAGTAAATATCACTGCGCCCGTCTAAGTCATGCCCTTGGGCTTGCTCTGGACTCATGTAACTAGGGGTGCCGACAACACCCTGTGTGGTGATCGTCGCGCCTTTGGTCTCCGTGCCGAGGATGCGGGCAATGCCGAAATCGGTGATGTATGCGCCGCCGTCGTCATCCATCAAGATGTTACTCGGCTTCAAGTCACGGTGTAAGACGTTCTTGCTATGCGCATAATCCAGCGCCGGGGCAATCTGCTTGATGATGCTGAGGATGGTTTCCTGCGTTAAAGCGCCTTGTTTAATCAAATCATCCACAGAACCCGCTGTCATGTAGCGCATGGCGATGTATGGTTGGCCGTTGTCTTCGCCGTAGTCATGCACGGGGACGATGTTCCGGTGTTCAAGCTGGGCGACGATGCGCACTTCGCGCTCAAAGCGTTGGATGTAGGTATCGTCATTCATCAAGTGCTTAGGCAAAATTTTAAGCGCGACGACACGATCCATAGACGTTTGTCGCGCACGGTAAACCGTTGCCATTCCACCTTGACCAATGCGGCCTAAAATTTCGTAGCCGCCTAGATTTTTACCGATTAGCTCATCGCTCATGAACAACACCATTAATTGACGCGGAAACCACGCCCTGCATTATACGTCACCAAGGCAGACCGCACCAATTATGTTTCAGCATATATGCTAAATTCGCATATAATGAGGCCAACTTAATGAGGCCAACTAATTACAGTTTAGGAGCGTGTGACGATGGAAAGTATCATTGTATTTCTCTTGTTTTTCTTCATGGTGTTGTTGTTAGGTGGGGTATCTATCCCGTTAGGGTAGTTGATAAAGGTGTAATCAATCGTTATGTTGTTCATGAGAATATGTTGCAACCCGCGTAGCTTCTAGCGCGTATACGGGTTGCAGCATACGGATGACCATATAGAGGTTAAAGATACGCATCGTCAACGACCACCCGATTTATCGGGTGGCTTGTAAAAGCCCATGTTGACCAGCCTTAGCCACTAAAACGTGGCTGCGTTACGGGCGAATATATAGGCACTTCGGGGTGACT
>DAOTTT010000449.1:0-4907 GCA_034437635.1 Anaerolineae bacterium
AAACGCGCCGATGGCCGCCCATGCGCCATGCAGCACAATACTGATGCGGATCGCGTCCGGCGCGTTAAAGGGCACCGTCAACCAATTCGGCGGGTAGAGCGTGCCCAATTGACTATTGGCGAGTAATGGTGTGCCCATGAACAAATCCGGCGACCAAAGCGGCAATTGCCCTTGGGCTAAGGCGGCGTTCCGCGCATCCCATAGCGGGTAAAAATACGCATAGGTATCCCCCCGCGCCAAGATGAGGTCGGTAAAAGCCAACTTGTAGAAAAATAACAGCGTTAATGCCACCAAGAGCAGCACACGCCAGTTGAAAAGTGTTCGTATCATCATACGCCAGAGGATAACGCAAATGTTCACAGCCGGGAAGAGTAGGCGTACAATAGAGACCAGTAAACCGAAAGGCAAAGGTACACGGTGAACCTAGACGATTATCGACATAAAAACCCCTTGCTGCTGTTGTTCGTGCCTGATCCCGGCCATGATGAATATGTGCAACAGTGGCAGATTCTTTATAAACACGCGGCAGAACTCCAAGAACACGGCTTACTCGTCGCCTCGTTATTTGAAAGCGACGTTGGGGATATAGAGGGCGACCCCATCGAAGAAGCCGATAGCGCCGCGTTGCGGCGGCAGTGGCGCGTCAAACGCGATCATGTCGTGGTGCTCGTCATCGACAAAGATGGTAAAGAGAAACTCCGCACCCGAATGCCTGCGGACATCCAAGCGGTTATCAACGTGTTAGATTAAGTTGGGCTTTCCGTAAGGCCATTAACAAGCGTATGATAAGTTTAGAGTACAGAGAAACATAGGTAGAGACAAATGTCACAATCCCATTACATCGTGATCGTAGGCTGTGGGCGGCTCGGCGGCATGCTCGCCAATCGTTTAAGCGCCCTCGGCAATCAGCTTGTTATCATCGACCGCGCCGAAGGCAAGTTCGATAAGCTCTCCACCGATTTTAGCGGCTTTAAAATCGTCGGGGATGCGAGCGAATTGCACGTCTTGCGGCAGGCGCATGTAGAAAAAGCGGACTTTTTGTTCGCCACAACCACCGAAGACAACGTGAATCTCATGGTGGCACAGGTCGCCCGCGCTGTGTTTAAAGTGCCGCACGTCATCGCCCGCGTGTTCGACCCGACACGCGAGACGATCTACAGTGAATTTGGCGTTGATACCATCAGCCCGACGAATCTATCCGCCGAGGCATTTATGAAGTTGCTTTCCCTACACAATAAGGCGACTGACCGATGAAAATGCGTATACTTATCATCGGCGGGGATAAAACCGTCTACTTCTTGTCGCGCAAATTTGTCGCACGCGGCGATCACGTCACCATCATCAACCGCGACCGCGAACGTTGCCGCGAACTCGCGCAACAGACTAAAGCAACTGTCGTCTATGGGGAAGGCAGCAACATCGCCCGCCTAGAAGAAGCCGGGGCACGCCGGGTGGATTTACTCCTGGCGTTAACATCGCACGATCAAGACAATTTAATCGCCTGCCAGCTTGCCAAAAAGATCTACGGCGTACCGCGCACTTTAGCGTTAGTCAATGACCCGGATAACGAGCCGATCTTCCAAGATTTAGGCATTACCATCGTCTTTTCCGCAACCCGCGTCATCGCGCAGATGATCGACCAATTCGCGCATTTTGACGACATCACGACGCTGCTACCCATCGCCCAAGGGCGCATCAACGTGACCGATGTGCGCTTAGATGCCACATCCCCCGCCATCGGCAAATCTTTGCAGGAGCTTGAGCTGACAGAAGGCTCATTGGTTGCGACAATCATTCGCGGGGAAGAAATGCTCGTGCCACGCGGCAGCACACGCTTATTGGTGGACGATCACCTCATCTTCATCAGTCAACCGGAACATCAAGAGCAAGACCTTGTCGTTTTGTGCGGTGAGGACGACTAAATGCGCTATCGTCGTCATCTCATCGAGCGTTATACCGCGCTCTTAGGCTACATCGGGGCATTAGTCACGACGATTGGCGTGTTGTTCTTCGTGCCGCTGGTTGTCCTGTTCTTTTACCCGGAAGAAGCCATCTATGCCGGAGATTTTATCGTCGGCGCTGTGCCATTGACGCTCGTCGGCGCGTTCTTCTGGAAACGTTGCACCCCGCGTGATGCCTTTTACATGAGCTTACCGGAGGGTATGGTTATCGTCCTATTGGTCTGGGCGATCGCCGTCTTAGTGGGAGCCTTGCCGCTTATGCTGGCCGTTGACCTCAACTTTACGCAGGCCATCTTTGAATCCACCAGTGGATGGACGACAACCGGCCTTTCCGTTGTCGATGTGGAAAACGCGCCGCGTATCGTCCTATTTTATCGGAGCTTGATCCAGATGGCAGGCGGCGCGGGCTTTGTCATCCTCGCAGTAGCCGCACTCGCGGGGCCTGCCGGGGCCGGTTTGAGCGCCGCCGAAGGCCGCACCGATCAGCTTGCGCCGCATGTGCGCCAGTCCGCCGGGATCGTGCTACGCATGTATATCGGGTATATCATCATCGGCATCTTGGCGTTGCGTGTCGTCGGCATGGACTGGTTCGACGCGGTGAACCATGCGCTAACCGCACTTGCCACCGGGGGGTTTTCCACACAAGCGGATTCCATCGGCCACTTTGATAGCGCCGCTGTCGAAGCGGTGGTCATCGTGTTGATGATCTTGGGCGGTATGAACTTCCTCACGGCCTATACCTTGCTCAAGGGTAAGTTTAAGGCAGTGGTGCGCAATGGCGAAATCCGGTTAGAAGTCGCGATTTTGGTGATCGCTATCCCGCTTTTGTTGATCTTCACGACGACGGCGCTCTATACCGACACGGATAAGCAAGTGCGGGTAGCAGTATTCGAGGCGACATCGGCTATCACTGGCACCGGGTTCGGCACCGTCGCCCACACGGAGTGGAACGCTTTCGGCTGGATACTCATGGTTGTTTTGATGACCATCGGCTGTGGTAGTGGCTCGACAGCGGGCGGCCTTAAGCTCATCCGCGTCTATATCATCATCAAGGCCATTCGCTGGGAATTCCGCCGGGCATTTATGCCAGAACACGCCGTCAACGAGCCGGAGATCTGGCAAGGGGAAGAACGTGTCTTCCTCAACGATGGGCTAATCCGCCGTGTGGCCTTATACGTCTTCTTTTATATCGCTATGTTATTCATCGGCACGACCATCATGACCGCACACGGTTACGGTGTCGGCGAGAGCTTATTTGAATCCGCCAGCACACTCGGCACTGTCGGCTTATCTGTCGGCGTAACCGCGCCTGATGCGCCTGCATCTCTGTTATGGTCACAATCTGCGGGGATGTTTTTGGGGCGCTTGGAATTTTTCGCGGTGATTATCGGCGTGGCAAAACTCATCACCGATATGCGTGTCATCAGCCAAAAGGTCGAGCAAAAATAAAAAATCGACTCCATATTTAGCGATCGCACATCGGACAATATGAACTTACCGAAATCTTAGCCAAAGGCGGCCCTTTATGTTGACCTTCATCCATATCTCAGATACACACATCCACAGCGACCCCAACTATAGCCGCGAGGGAGCGCCACATAACAGCCAAGCCGGGGCGCGTGCCTTGGTAGAAGCCATCAACAAGCTCGCCTTTCCGGTTGATTTTGTGTTGCACACGGGCGATGTCGCTTATGATCCATTTGAAGAAGCCTATGACGCTTGTCATGCTATCCTAGGCGAGATCGAATACCCGGTTTATTACGTTGCTGGCAACCACGATGCCAGCGCCGCGCTCCAAACGCAGTTAATGGGTCAGACGAAGCCCCACCAACACCTACACTATAATATCGACGTAAACGGCTTTCAGCTTGTGGTAGTGGATAGCAACGGCCCACAGAGTCCACCCGCAGGGTATATCATCGACCCGCAGATCAACTGGTTGCATCAATTATGCAGCGATCCCAACGACAATCGCCCGTTGATTATCGCCACGCATCATAACCCAGTGAATACCCCGGTGCCCTGGCTCAACGATTACATGGGCATCCAAAACGGCGAAGCCTTCCACGAAGCAATTAAACCGGCAGCGCATCGCTTGCGTGGCGTGTTTTTCGGCCATGTGCATCAGAATATTGATATTTACCGGGACGGCGTACTGTATGCCAGCACCCTTAGCAGTTGGATGCAGTTCCAGGCGTACCCTGGTTTACGCCGTACCATGCACGACTATCACGCGGAACCGGGCTATAGCATCGTCCACATGACCGCCGATCAAACTTTTATTCGTCGCTGCCGTTATGACCTTAGCAAGTAACATCTGGAAAAATTTATGCGATACACCATTCTTGACATCCAAAAGATGAAAGACAATCAGCAACCAGTCACCATGCTGACCGCTTACGATGCCGTCAGCGCCCAACTCACGGAAGCCGCCGGGGTGCCCCTGCTGCTTGTGGGTGATACGCTCGGCATGGTGGTACAAGGACGCGACTCCACCATTCCGGTCACGCTCGATCATATGATTTATCACTGCGAGATCGTCACCCGCGTGACAACCAAGCCCTTTATCGTCGGTGATATGCCCTTTATGACGGCGACCACCAACGCCGAGAAGACGCTGACCAACGCCGCCCGCCTGATGCAAGAGTCCGGCGTAAGCTGTGTGAAGATCGAAGGCGGGGCGTTTATGGCACCCACCATCCAGCGGATTACCGAAGCCGGGATCCCGGTGATGGCGCATATCGGCCTCACCCCGCAGAGCGTCAACCAGTTCGGCGGCTTTAAAGTGCAAGGCCGCGACCTAGACCGTGCCGTGCAATTGGTGCGCGATGCCGAAGCCGTACAAGCGGCGGGCGCGTTCGCTGTCGTGCTGGAACTCGTCCCGGCACCGCTGGCCGCGCTCATCAGCCAACGCCTTAAAATCCCGACAATTGGCATCGGCGCAGG
>DAOTTT010000450.1:0-13321 GCA_034437635.1 Anaerolineae bacterium
GAGGCAACGCGCCAATTGCTCACTGAGGTGGGCGTGCCACAAGACCCGCGCTTGATCGAAGATTTTGGCATGGGCATCGATTTTAAGCCTGCCGAAGCCGAGGCTGTAGAACATGACGGCGTGTATTACCTTATGCTAGGTGTGCACACCCGTGATGCTAAGAGCTTGCGTATTGGCCTTAAAGCCGGGGAAGGCACCGTCCATCTGTTGAATTTATCGACATCACGCCTTAAGCGGCATCGCCGCCCGGATGCGTTCATCAACACGAGCTTTGAGCAATTCCTGCGGTGCACCATACAATGGTCAGGCCACAAAGACGAAGTGACAGATTTCATCACCCGCACAGATGCGATGACAACTCAGGTTGAAGCGGGTGAGATGTCCGCAGACGAAATGACAGATGCGCTCAGAGCATATAATACCGAAGGCGCTAAGCTCATTGAAACGATCTTGGCCGAACTCAGAGCGATTGACGCGCCCGCTTTAAAAGCCCCTGACGATCCGAAGAAAGTGCCATATTGGTATGATCTCGTAGCCGGGGTTGCGCCGGACTAAGGCTTTCTGCCATTGGCGACTTCCAACCGATAACCTACACCGCGCACAGTTTTAATGTAGCGTGGTTTTTTGTTGCTGGTTTCCATCACACGGCGTATCCAACGGATATGTACATCAAGCGTGCGTGTATCACCCATATATTCTGTATCCCACACACGGCTCATGATGGTTTTGCGCTCTAATGTAGTGCCGGGGTTACGCAAAAAGAGTTCCACGAGACGGGCTTGCTTGGGCGTAAGCTGATTCTCTTTGCCGTGTGCCATTAAAATGCGCCGGGGTACGTTCATCGTAAACGGCCCAACGCTTAACATTTCTTCGTTACGTGGTGTGAGCAAGCGACCAACACTGTTTACAACGCTGCGTGTGCTTGGGTTGACGAGCCGTACATCCGCTGGTTTGCTAATGTGTGCGTAGGCTTTCGGTAAGATATGTAAGATCAGAGCATTAGGTTGTAAAGTCTTCAGGCGTTGGCAAATGCGCTGACCGCTGGTGCGCAGCGAAATCGAGTCGAGGATAATAAGGTCAACGATTTGATGGTCTAAGATGCTCGCAGCGTGTTTGCCGCTTGTCGCGCAGATGAGCGTATACTGTTGTTTGCGTTTGAGTGCGTCAACTAAGCTGTCAGCCTTTGACCGCTCATGGCGTATGATCAAAATCGTGGCAAACGCCATTGGTACTCCTATTTTGTATCAATCAGGGTGCCCTGGAGGATGTAATAGATACGGTCTATTAGCCGCTGCTCATAGATGTGCGGCATAATGATTTTTGTGGGCGTTCAACCGCCTGCGCATTATAACATAGGAAGGACGCTGGTGCATGACTGACTTACCGGAATATACAACGCCAATCACCATAGACGCGCTGAATACCCTTTTAGATTGGCAACCCCTCCCAGCCTTAGCGAAATGGGTGTTAGACCAAGCGCTTGCTATGCAGTGCATCCCCGCGCCGACCTTTGACGAAGCCCGCCGCGCCGATTACGTCGCCGCACAATTCCGCCGTTTAGGGCTGGAAAATGTCCACATTGACGGCTTGTATAACGTGTATGGTCTGCGGCGGGGGCAGGGTGCCACACAACCGGGGACGATGGTCTCTGCGCATTTGGATACCGTCTTCCCGCATGATGTGGATTTGACGACCCGCAAAGATGGCGATGTGATATATGGGCCGGGGCTAGGCGATAACAGCTTAGGCACGGCGGGGATGCTGGGCATGGCCTACTGGCTCAAGCAACAGGCGCTCACGGTGGAGCATGATATTTGGTTCGTCGCGACTTCCCGCGAGGAAGGACTCGGCGACTTGGGCGGGATGCGCCGCGCTTACGATGCCCTAAAGGACAAGGTGCAGCAGGTCATCAACTTAGAGGGCATGGCGTTAGGGCATGTCTACCATGCCGGGATCGCTGTGCGCCGGTTGCACATCACCGCGCAGACCGAAGGCGGCCATAGTTGGGCGCACTACGGGCGTGCATCCGCCATTCATCACATCATGCAGCTTGGGGCGAAAATCGCCGCCATTACACCGCCATCACGCCCACGCACGACCTATAACATCGGCGTGATTGAGGGCGGGCAATCTATCAATACCATTGCGGCGCGTGCTGGCCTGTGGCTGGATATGCGCTCTGAAGAAAGCTATGCGCTCAACAGCATTGAGAAGCAAGTGCGGCGCATGGTCAACGAGCAGCAAAACGGTGAATGTGAGTTTACAGTGGCTGTCGTCGGGGATCGCCCGGCAGGGTCGATTGCCGTTGACCATCCGCTAGTGACATGCGCATTAGATGCGCTTAAGGCAGTGGAGCATGACGGCACGCTGGCAACAGGCAGCACAGACGGCAATGTGTCGTTGGCGGTAGGTTGCCCGACGATCACATTAGGGGTGAGTACGGGCGGCAATGCCCATCGCTTGGATGAATATATCGACGTGCCGCCTATCATCGCCGGAATGCAACAATTGCTCTTGGTATTGTTGGCATCTACTGGGCTTGTGCGTTGACAGCTTTTGCGCAGATCGTTATATTTTGCTAGACCGATTCAACACGAGGCCGAACGCATGTCAAACGCAAAACCGATTGATCTCCTAGTTACGATCAAAAAACAACACGCCAAACGGTATTTTACCGAGTTAAAAAAGTACGATAACATCCACTCCGATATCGTCGCTACGTTAGAAGATACCTTGAGCCTGCTGGCTGATAAGGATAAACATATCGACGTGCTGGCGATTGACAATAACCTGAACGATAAAATTTATGAGTTCGTCGTCCATGTGCGGCAAAAGTACCCGCGCTTATTGATCGTTCTCATTGACGAAGAAGCCGACTTCGGCTTACCGGGGCAAGCGGACGAGATGACGACCGAGCCGTTTAGAAACGATGATCTTGTCAAGCGTGTGGAGCGCATGATCTCTGATCGCCGCATGGAAACGCTGCGTAGTGATAGCCTGCCTGCTGTGCGCAGCGTCAATAAGTCGATGAAAGACGCGATTGGTGCTATCGGCAAGCAAGAGGCAGCAGTCAAAGCGGTGCAGGCTATGGGCTATGATTATGTCTCGTACTATCACATCGAAAACGAAGAGCCGCTGCAACTCTACCTACGGGCGCAAGCCGGGCCGAATACCATTACATCCATCGCGCCGAAGAAAGCCACCGCCGACGATCTGATGGGGTGGGTGGCGCAAAACGGCCAAAGCCGCATCGCAGCGCCGGACGACCGCCCCAATCATCCGCTGGTAGCGCGGGGGCGCTTGGGTGCGGTTTCTTGTGTGCCGGTGGGCTTTGGGGGTAAGCAATTCGGCGTGATCGCCGCGTGTAAAGATATACCCGGCAGCATCACCCAAGAGCATATCCTCATGCTGGAACTCGTGGCGACACAACTCGCTTCGGCGCTCAAAAAAGAGTTGAAATAACAACGAAAACGGCCAGCATAACCGCTGGCCGTTGTTATCTTATTCTGAGCCGCTAACCGTGAGGGTGTAGCCTTCATCTAACATACTGGGACGAATGCAGAATAAAATGCTGTAGGTGCCATCTTGCGGCAGGGTTAAATCCATAATCTGTTGATCCAGTGTGTTTTCTGGCAGATCATCGGATGCAAGGCCGCTGCCATCCGGCAACAAGACCTCAAGATACCCATCCAAGACCGTATCAGCGACGATGCTAATCGTCTGTCCCGCGCTGCCTTCAAACGCCCAGCTATCATAGGTGCGGCTCTCGATAAAGCCTTCGACCGTTTCCCCCACGCCTACACTACCCGCGTTTTGGGCGGTGCGGCGGTTAAAGCACTCGCTCACATAGGGGCGGTCGCTCGTCACGGCGGCTTGTGGCGCTTCTGGCTCCGGCACGGTGAGCGTGAGGAATGTTCGCAACAGCGCGTTAATCAGCCCGCCGTCATAATCGGTAAAGGTACGGGTGATGTCCAGGCTCAACGGCTCGAAGTCGTCCGGCAGATCAATCTCGCCTCTAAAGCGCCCAAAGTCGCTGAGTTCAAAGATGATCGTCTGTAGGGTGTCTTCTTCTTCGCGTTGCACTTGGATCGTCGTAATCATGTTGGTTTCGGTGTTTATGACCAAATTCGCGTTGACCGCATCGGTGAGGACGCTCAACACAACCAACGATGCGCTCTCATCTACGGTGGCTTCGGTGAGTTCCCAGGTTTCCACGCCATCAAGCAAGGCGTTAATCTCCGCGCTGGCTTGAGCAAGCGTCAGGTCAAGTGCCCCATATTGATAATCAGATGCGGTCTGCCATGCGATACTGGCCGGGTCTGCGCCCAGGCCGAACGCCAAGACTTCCGCATCTAAAATAAAGCTCGCGGAACCGCTGATCGTCGTACCGTCGGCTAAGGTGATGACGGCTTCGCTCGTGTCGATCTTCGCGCCGTCAAAGGCGTTAGGTGTGACGGCGATCGCACCATCACCGACGATCACGGCGGATTGCAGCACGGGGTTATCGGTGTAATCCAGCGTGATCGTAAAATCAACGGCGAAGGAGCCAGTCGCGGCGGTCGCTTCTACGGCGTTCACGTAGCGTTCGCAGGTCGCCTCGTCCATGCCGTTTAAGCATTCTACCGGGATGACTTCTATTTCTTCGCTTTCTTCGTCTTCTTGGGCATAGAGTGGGAGGGCGATGGAGAGAGTCAAGAGGATTAAAAGAATGTGTCTCAAAGTTGCGCTCCTTATTATGTTTAAGAGGGTGCTATGCTCTTTTTGATAGCGGACGGCATTTTGCAGTCCGCTACGAATGATTTTCGCCGTGTAGGGGCACGATTTTTCGCGTCCGCTATTGCTTGATGCACCCTCTTATGATCGTTATTTAGTTAGACACGCTCAGGGTATAAGCGCCACCTTCGCCGCCGCTATAGGTGCAAGCGACAACCGTAAACGGCCCTGTTGCCTCTGGTGTGTAGATGATCTGCGAGTTGAAGCCGCCGCCGCTGTCATCGTCGGAGTAAACGCCAACGCCATCGGGGTCAAGCAATTCCAGGTAGGTGTCGAGCGGGTCGCTTGTCATGGTGATTGTCACGGTTTCCCCGGCGGTTAATTCTAGGCTGTAGGTGTCGGCGGTATCCGCGCCCAGGTTTTCATTAAGCGTATCACCGATAGCGATGCTCCCGGCTTCGTTGAGTGTATAGTATTCTGCCGTGCAATTGCCGAAGTAGTCGCTCATGGCGAATTCGCCGCCAAAGCCGCCGAAGTTTGCGGCCATTGACTCCGAGGCCAGCGCGGAGTAGTAATCGGTGAGGACGGTTGGCAGGCCGCCAAAGCTAAAGTTGATGGTGTCGATGAGGTATTGTTCCATCGGCAGTGCGCCTTCAGGTGCCACAACTTCCCCGCTGAGATCAGCGTTGTAGTTGGAGAAACGTGCCGTCACGGTGCTATCCCCGCTGAAGCTACCCATAGAATCACCGAACAGGTCTTCCATACCTTCGGTGTCTTCGCCTTCCATGGCTTCATCCATGATGTTACCCATGTCCATGCTCAGGGTGGAGTTGTTGCTGTATTCTAACAGCAGTTGATTTTCACCATCGATTAAGAAGACGGTATTAATGGTATAGGTGCCACCCATGCCGCCGGTCATGCTAGCATCTACGCCTTCCATCATCTCCGCATCGACCACGCTACCGCTAAAGCTGATGGCGCTTGTGCCATCGCTGGTGGTCGCGTTATCGTCGCGCGTCCACTCGGTCACGGCGGGCAGATCGGTCGTCATGTCCAGGCTGTTGCTGGCGGTGTTAATCAAGCCGAGGAAGGTGAGATCAATGTTGTTGACACTTTCCGCTTCGACGCTTTTCCATTCCAGTGTTTCCAGGCTGTCGCCCGCGCCGAAGTAAAGCACGTTATCCACGAAGACAAACGAGGCTGCGCCTTCGCTAGCATCAAAGAAGCCGGTATCTTGGCTGACGGCGGGCATATCCAAGCGGGCGGCGGTGATGTTGCCCGCACCGTCGAGGATGAAGGTGCCGCTACCTTCCGCGCTGATGGTGATGGCGATCCCCATATTGATGCTGGTTAATTGGCTGAACTCCAAGTTGAAGGACGTTGCGCTGCTGGTATTGGCAACGGCTGTTTCAAATAAAGTGCAATCTTCCTCGGTAAAGCCTTCTGGGCAGCTTTGGGCGCTGGCCGTGCCGATGCTCATGAGCAGCAACGCGGCGACAGTCATACTCGCGATCATACGACGGATCATAAAACTTTCTCCTTAGGTGTTGTTAAACATATTGTGCTGTCAAACACAGCAACCGTAACTCATTGTAAGGTCTTTTTTGATTTTAGCAATTCAGTTGGATACCAAATTGCCCAAAACGTTGGCAAATCGTGTGATTTCTTCGCTGGTGTTGTAATGCGCTAACCCGATGCGTACCATCCCATGCTCGGCACGATTCAAACTAGCCATGATTTCCAGTGCATAGTAATGCCCACTCCACGCATAAATGTTATTTTCCGCGAGATGCTGGGCGATGATACCCGGTTGGTAGGTATCATGGGTGAAGACTACCGTCGGGCAGCGTTCATCCACTTGCGCCGGGTCGGTGATGCCGTAGATTTTAACGCCGGGCATAGCTTGTAATGCGTCGATGAGTTGGCGCACTAATCCTTGCTCATAGATACGGATTGCTTCCATACCTTGCTTGAGTGTGCGCTGACTTACGTTATATTGGCTGAACTGTCCCGCGTAATCTGCGCCGAACTGCTCGCCAATATCCGCGATGTATTCCAGGGCGGCACGGGTGGCGGCGATGCCTTCAAAGCTGGGCGTGCCGGTTTCCCAGCGATAGGGGGGCTTGTCCTTGGCCGGGCGGACTTTATACACGGGCAAATCCGCTAGCAGATCATACTTGCCCCACATGATGCCAATGTGCGGGCCGAAGAATTTATAGGCCGAACACAGCAAAAAGTCGCAGCCGATGGCCTGCACATCAAGCGGGATGTGGGGCGCACTCTGCACCGCATCGACAACGTGATAGGCTCCGGCGGCGTGTGCCATCGCCGCGATGCGCTGCACCGGGTTGATCGTCCCTACAGCGTTAGAAGCGTGGACGGTGGCGACGATTTTGGTGCGGTCGGTCAAAGCCGCTTCTAGCGTGTTGAGGTCGAGCCGTGCGCCTTCGTCGGCTAAGTCCACCCAGCGCACCGTCAAGCCGAGATCGTCTGCGATGAGCGTCCAGGGCGTGACGTTAGCATCGTGATCCATGCGTGTAAGCACGATCTCGTCGCCCGGCTTGAGCGTCTTGGCGATAGCGCGGCTGAGGCTAAAGCATAGGGTGGTCATATTGGGGCCAATCACGATCTCATCGGCGTTGGGCGCGTTGATGAAATCTGCCAGCAGTTGCCGCGTTTCGGCGGTCATCTTATCGGTGTATTGGCTGGTGAGGAAGAAGCCCCCGGCATTGGCGTTCATATGCTCATAATACCCCTGATAAGCGTCGATAACCCGCTGCGGCACTTGTGTTCCGGCGGGGTTGTCAAAGAATATCGGGACATCACCTGTTAAGTTAGGCTTGTTTAAAGATGGATATTGATCACGAATGGTCTGTAAATTTAATGTCATCTTCTGCTCTCTTGGTTATACTACTGGCATCATGTTACCATAGCGGTTAAGCCGCACGTTTTAGGACTCAACCATCATGCGCGATGAAATTACCCTAACCGAACATAACCGTCAACTTTTACAAGAGGTTAAGCGTCGCACCAATCAGATGGAAGCGATTAATGTCGTGACAAGCGTCATCGGGCAATCGCTCGATCTGGATAAGACGCTGACGACAGCTTTAGAAATCGCATTGGAGATTGTCGATGCGGAGGCCAGCGGCATCAGCTTAATTGACGAGGACACACAAGAATTGGTGCTGCGGGCACAGCGCGGCTGGATCCATGACTTTGTGGTGAGTAACCCCATGCGCATCCCCATTGGTGAGGGCATGTCCGGCGAAGTCATCGAAACGGGGGACGTGGTGGTTTATAACGATCTCACTGGTGAGGAAGATTACGCGGTGCCGAGCTTCCGCGAGGAGCACTTCCGCGCGATTGCGATGGCTCCCATGCACGCTAGAGGGCGCATAATCGGCATTTTGAGCATCATGAGCAATGAGCCGAACAGCTTCGATGATGATTTAGTCGCGGTGTTGCGCGTCGTCGCGGATACAGTCGGTGTGGCGGTGGATAACGCGCAGTTGTTTTCCGACAGCATCGAACAGCGCGAACGACTCGAAGCGGTATTAGACGCGACCGCCGACGGCATCATCGCCACAGACCACGATAGCCGCATTAATTTAGTCAACCACACGGCGGAAGCAGTGTTAGGTGTCGGCGCACAAGACCTCATCGGCGTGCGCCTGCGCAAAGCGCCCATCAATGCCCACATCCGCAACCAGCTTTTAAAGGCGATGGCCTCCCGCGAGAAGGGCGACGATAAAGCATTCCAAGCGACATTAGAGGACAACCGCGTGATCGCCGTGCAAGTCTCCCCGGTGATTGCACAGAGCCAATACGAACGGCTGGTGACCCAAGATGGTTGGGTGCTGGTGCTGCGGGATGTGACCCACATCCGCCGGGCAGAAATCGCACGGGCGCAGTTTATGCAGGCCGCCGCGCACGATATGCGCAATCCTTTGAGCGTGACGCATAGTAGCTTAGTCACGCTGAATAAGCTCGTCAAAGAGCGGGATGCCGATATTGATGAAATCATCGACTTGGCCTTGGGCGGCGTGGAGCGTTTGCGCTCGCTGATTGATGATTTGCTCCATCTGGAATACATCGAAAACGGCTATAACTTCAACATCACCGCGTTTAGCTTGCTTGATGTGCTGCACGAGATCAACAAAGAGAGCTTTTCGCTGCTTGTCCATAAGAACATTACGTTGACGCTAGATATTGCGTCTGATATTCCGTTACTTCATGCTGATGTCCGCTGGTTTAAGCGGGCTGTCCATAATTACTTGACGAATGCGGCCAAGTACACGCCACAAGGCGGGCGGGTGACAATGCGCGTGATGATGAAAGAAGATTTTGTCATTGTTGAGGTGGTTGATACAGGTGCAGGCATCCCGGTTAATGCGCGTGCGCATGTGTTTGACCGCTTCTTCCGCGTGGATGGTGATAAATCCGAAGGGAGCGGCTTGGGCTTGGCGATTGTCAAAGGGATTGCTGAAGCGCACGGCGGTGAGGTCTACTTGCGCAGCGAAGAAGGGGTTGGCAGCACCTTTGGCTTTAGAATTCCGCTCAACCCACCGGAAGAATTGACCCGCGACATCACCACGCCGGATTTGCTACAAGAGAAAAAGTCAACACCCCAATTTTTCGATTGAGACTTGAATCTGCTTTTTATCAAATTCTGATTTGATTTTTGTTGGCTGATGATGTAGGCTATAATTGTAACCAAATAAAATAACCTTCGGGGCAGGGTGTAATTCCCTACCGGCGGTAATGGCATTATTTGCTAGCCAAATAACGCACAAGCCCGTGACCCGTTTTGTCACACTCAGCGGAGTGTGGGAAGCCACACGTTATCAGCGTGTGCCGGTGGATACTGGTGTGATCCCAGAGCCGACAGTAAGAGTCTGGATGAGAGAAGGTAAACACAAGACAGCCGTCTTTGGTTTGGCGTACCTAACCAAAGTGCTGCGGCCTATGTATGCATACCCTGCCCCGTTTATCTACCATATGAACGGGGTTTTTTGATGCAAAAAACAGCAGAGACACATCAGCGACCAACAACACCCACACTGACATTCCAATGGCGACTTGTCGGCTTATGGTTGCGGCGTGGTGCCCCCCTGTTGACCCTCACTGTGATTATCGGCTTGTGGGAGCACATCACACAGGCAGAAATGGTGCCAGTCTTTTTATTGCCGCCGCCAGCCGCCATCGCGGAAAAGTTCTACACGACGGCGGAAAGTGGCCTCCTGTGGAAGCACGCCAGCGTCACATTGGGCGAAGTGCTGATTGGCTTAGGCTTTGGCTTGCTCATCGGGGTGGGCCTTGGTTATGTCATCGCCAAGAACAAATTTTTAGAGTCCCTGTTGTCGCCGCTGGTCATCGCCTTTCAATCAACGCCCGTTGTCGCCTATGCGCCGATTTTGGTTATCGTCTTCGGCAGTGGACCGGAGGGCAAGGTGATTACAAGCATCATCGTTGTATTCTTCCCCATGTTGATGAACACCGTCGTCGGCATCCGCAGCGTGCCACAAGACCTACGCGACCTCATGCGCTCATCCAACGCGAGCGCCTGGCAGACCTTTACCAAGCTGGAACTCCCGGCGGCGATGCCCGTGCTCATGACAGGCGTAAAGACCGGGGCGACCCTGGCCGTGATTGGCGCGGTGGTCGGGGAGTTCGTCGCGGCGAACGCGGGCTTAGGCTTTTTGCTCACCAGCGCATCCTATAGCTATGATACCGCTCTGCGCTATGTCGCCGCGCTGACCCTGGCGCTGATGGCGGGCACGCTTTATGGTGTTGTCTCGCTGATCGAGCATCGCTTACTTAACTGGCAACGCCGTACCCAACGCTAGATAATCTAACTCGTATAACACGAGATGATTACTTTATTGCTTAACATCTATTAAAAGGAGTATTACCGAAATGGTAAAACGCATAATTTTCGTTTTGATGCTGATGGTTATTGCCTTGATACCCGTCCATGCACAGGATGATGAAGAAGACCTGGAGACTGTAGTCTTTTTCCTCACATTCGTGCCGAATGTACAGTTTTCCCCGGTGTACTTAATGGAAGGTCACCTAGCAGAAGCCGGGTACGCGCTGGAACTGCAATATAGCGAAGAAAATGTCGGCGTGGATTTAATCGCCAGCGGTAATTTGCACTATGGCATGATTAGTGGCGAACAAGTCGTGATGGCGCGTGCCGGGGATCGCCCGGTGGTGTACGTTTACGAGTGGTTCCATGAATACCCAATTGCTATCATTGTGCCGGATACTACCGAAGCCGAAAGCATTACGGATTTAGCCGGGCTGCGTGTGGGGGTGCCGGGGCGCTTCGGCGCGACATATAGCGGCTTACTGGCCGCGTTAGCCGCTAACGACCTCAGCGAAGGTGATATTCGCCTGGAGTCCATCGGCTTTGCTGCGCCGGATGTCGTCTGCGCGGGTGGTGTGGATGCGTCTACCGTGTACATCAACAATGAGCCGCTGCAAATTCAACGCCGGGCGGACGCGGGCGACTGCGGCGACATCACCGGCTTGACCGTCTTCCCGGTGTCGGATTATGTCGATATCGTCTCTAACGGTGTGGTGACGAATGAAGATCGCATCGCGGAAAACCCGGAAGAAGTGCAAGCAGTGGTTGATGCGTTCCGCGAGAGTGTGCGCGAAGCTGTGAGTAACCCGGCCCAAGCCTACCTTGCGACGCTAGAACACGACGAAACGCTGCCGATCAACGATGAATTCCGTGCCGCGCTGGAAGAAGCCGCCGCTGAATTCGACGCACTGGCAGATGATATGGATACGACATGGGAAGACATCGCCACCGCCCGCGCCGACTTCCTAGCGGAGATGCAAGTGACATTCGAGCCTGATTTACTCATCCAGCTTGAGGTTTTGTTGGCGACGATTGAACTATGGACGACGGAAGATAACGAATTTGGCTTTACAGACCCGGCCTCTTGGGAAGAAACCTTATCCATCGTAGAGGCGATGGGCAACCTTGTCTCGCCAGTCGATGATCTCGAAGCGGCATACACCAACGACTTTATCGGACAATAAACCATGACAGCGACATTAACCGCACGCGAAATCAGCGTAACATTTGGTGAGCGCCACGTACTCGGCCCGGTGTCCTTTCATATGGATGCGAGCAGTATCAACGCGCTGGTGGGGCCGAGCGGCTGCGGCAAAAGCACGCTCATACGCACATTTGCCGGGCTGCAAGCCCCCACACAGGGCTATGCTGTCGTTGATGGTCAAACGGTGTCTACACCGTCGCCGCGCGTGCGGTTGATGTTCCAAACCGCCAATTTGATGCCCTGGCGCTCCGTGACGGATAACATCGCGTTACCGCTGGAAATCACCGGGATGCGCAAGGAGGAACGCCTGCAAAAAGTCCAGCCGCTTTTACACACGCTCGGCTTGGACGGCTTCGGCGATGCGTTCCCCGGTCAACTCTCCGGCGGGATGGCGCAACGGGTCGCACTAGGGCGTGTACTGATACAGCATCCAGATGTGATGCTGTTGGATGAGCCGTTCGGCGCGTTGGATGCGCTCACCCGTGAGCAGATCAGCATGGATCTGCTGGCTATGCTCCGCGCTGACCCTAAGACGGTGGTCATGGTGACGCACGACATTAACGAGGCGGTGTTAGTCTCGGATCGTGTGATCGTCCTCAGCCCGCGCCCTGGGCACATTGTCGCTGATATTGCCGTTGACCTGCCGCGCCCACGCCATCCAGAGCAACTTTATCAACCGGAGTTTGCCGCGATTGCGCGACAAGTGCGCACGGCCATAGGCCGCTAAACGTTGCTTTTTGTAATGTTTTGTTATACGCTGGAAAGGGTTTTTTATCTTTTTAAACATTATGAGGTAATGGACATGGCTTACGAAATCTACTGGCAAGTTCCTGAGAAAGTGGTTTGCGCGACTTTATCAGGGTCCGTTACACCAGAAGACGCACGGCAAGTCGGCAATGCGATATATGATGCAATAGAGCATATTGACTCGTTAGTGCATATCATCATGGATCTGCGGCAGGCTTCTATCGCGGCTAATCCATTAAAATACGGCAGCAACGATTATCAGTACGCGCCGAATACGGGCGTAGTTATTGTTATCGGCAATTCTAAAGTGTTTGGATTGTTGGTTTCCATCTTCACTCGCTCCCTTAGCAGACCCTTAGTGTACCGTGACTCGATTGATGCGGCATTGGCCTATATCAGCGAACGCGATATTCGGGTACAACGGACGTTAGAGCAGCACAAAGAACCGCCCAGCGATTTTTAATCGTCTTCTTCATGTAGGGCGGCGGAAGTCGATCACGCGGAATTGCTCGGCGTAGTCGAACGGCTACCGCGCCAAAAATATACTATACTATTTGTAGCCGTTATACCTAAAAGGATGTGGCAGATGTCATCGGCATGGGCGGCGATGACAAGGGCGCGTTCTGGTGTGTAATCAAGTTGTTCCATACACTCTTAGACTTCTATTAGGGTACATCGGTAATAAAGATTTGTTGCGATTTGGCGAATTTAGAGCACTGTTGACACCAAAATTGACACATAGGTACACAAAAAACGCTTATCAGGCGTTTGAATGAGTTTTAATG
>DAOTTT010000451.1:0-6809 GCA_034437635.1 Anaerolineae bacterium
AGCAAAACTAACCGTCATCGCATAGAAGGATCATCTTGTGCGCACCCTCGTCATCGGCGACATTCATGGCTGTTACGAAGAATTACTCGATCTGTTAGATAAGGCCGGCATCAATGACGATGACCATATCCTCTCGGTTGGCGACATCATCAACCGGGGGCCGGACTCCGCCAATACCATTCGCTACTTTATGACCATGCCGGAAAAACGCTATGCCATCATGGGCAATCACGAATACAAACTTATTCGCGCTTACAAACAAGCACAAATGCCGTCACTTTCGATGCTATATACACGCTGGCAACTCGGCGTAGACTTCCGCGATGTGATGGCCTATATCACGCAACTGCCTATCTACCACGAGCACGACGACGCGCTCATCGTGCATGGCTATTACGAACCTGACGTACCCCTCGCGGAACAGAAAGAACACATTCTCATCGGCACGAATGGCGCGAGTAGCTACTTGGAAGACAATTATAAAAAACCCTGGTGGCGCATGTATAAAGCGGATAAGCCCATCATCGTCGGCCATAAGGATATATCCGGCAAGCAACAACCATTTAACCATAAAGATCGCGTCTTCGGCCTGGATACAGGCTGCGTTTATGGCGGACAATTAACGGGGTTATGGCTGCCGGATTTTGAGTTCGTGAGCGTCCCCGCCCGCAATGCGCATTGGTTTAGCATCCGTGCGGAGTTTTTGCCGCCGAGCTAATCCTCTTGATGATCTTTCGCCATACGATTACAGTATACGTCCGCATACTAGCAAAGAAGGAAATCGCCGTGCAGCAGGCTTGGCAAAAGCGTTATACCGCGCCGGATCGCATCATACAATTAGCCGCACAGAACACCCAACGGGCGC
The DNA here is from genome assembly GCA_034437635.1 of Anaerolineae bacterium. Lineage (GTDB taxonomy): Bacteria > Chloroflexota > Anaerolineae > Aggregatilineales > Phototrophicaceae > J038. The sequence goes on from DAOTTT010000451.1 coordinate 866, forward strand.
TCATCATCACCGATGCCGCCGGGGTGTATCAACTCTACGCATGGGACATCGCCCAGGATACCCACACACCTATCACCCAGGATGAAACCGGCGTTGCCTTTGGCGGCATCAGCCCGGATGGAAAGACCATTTACTATCATCAGGACAAAAGCGGCGACGAGATCGGCCAAGTAATGCGCGTGCCGTTTGCGGGCGGCACGGCGCAACCGCTCACGCCAAACTTGCCGGATTACCACGTCGCCAGCCTCAGCCAGAGCCTAGACGGGCGCTTCATCGGCTTGACGGCAGTTAATGCGCAGGGCTACCGCGCTTATCGCATCGCCGTGCGTGCGGACGGCACTACCGCCGAGCCGGTGATGGTCAAGCACCAGACCGCGCCGCTTTACGGCCCCATCTTTAGCTATGATGCGGCATGGGCAGTCATCGCGCATCAAAACGCGGAGGGCCAGCTATCGCTCACCGCCACCCACACCGACCAACAACGCCAGCTACAAGAGGCCGAAGGCGGCATCCAGCCAATCGCTTTCTGCCCGGTGGCCGGGGATGCGCGGTTGCTGTGTATGACAGACGCTGCCGGGGATGATCGCCCGACGATATGGGACTTAAGCAGCGGGGATCGCATCGACATTCCCCTGCCGGAGATTGAAGGCGATGTGCGCCCGGTCGCGTGGTCGCCGGATGCCACGCAAATTTTGCTAGAGCATCCGCACCATGCCCGGCAGCAATTCTATTTGTATCACGTCGAGCAAAGCACACTGCACAAGCTAACACACCCCGGCGGCACATATAGCGGCGTGCAGTTCCAGGATGCGCAAACACTCCTCGCCGTATGGGAGAATACCGTCCACCCGCCGAGCATCATCACGCTGGATGCCAGCAGCGGCGCACATCGCGCCACGCTACAAGCGCCGGATGTGCCATTAGGCCGGGCGTGGGAGTCGGTGACGTTCCTCTCAACGGGCGGCGCGAGCATCCAAGCGTGGTTGTGCTTGCCGCCGGGCGATGCGCCCTTCCCGCTGATCGTCCATGCACATGGCGGCCCCACCACCGTACAGAGCAACGCCTATCACGCCGATGCGCAAGCCTGGGTCGATCACGGCTTCGCCTGGATGAGCGTCAACTATCGCGGCTCTACAACATTTGGCGTAGAGCACATGCAGGCCATCATGGGCTTCCCCGGCCATCGTGAGGTTGACGATCTCGCGGCGGCGGCGACTTGGGCGCTGGAAAACGGCATCACCACCGAGGGCAAAATCATCGTGCAGGGCGCGAGTTATGGCGGTTACTTGGCCTTGCAAGCCCTGGGCAAACGCCCGGATCTATGGGCGGGCGGCATCGCGGAGAACGCCATCGCAGATTGGACACGCGCTTATGCCCATCTCCCGCCGATGATGCAAAGCTATCATCGCGCATTATGGGGCGGCACACCCGACGACCAGCCCGACATTCACCGCAACGGCTCGCCCATCACCTATGTGGATGCCATCGAAGCGCCTGTGCTGGTCATCCAAGCGACGGACGATCCGCGCAGCCCCCAAGCGCAGATGCAAGCCTATGCGGATGCCCTGCACGCCGCCGGGAAAACGCTTACGCTGCATTGGGTGGATACAGCCGGGCATGTCCTCCGCGCAGCGCAACACAACATCGACCATATGCAGATCATGCTTGATTGGGCGCATAGCACTATCGGGTAATTGCATAAAATTTCTGTTACAATCATAATTGCTCACATCGGCTCAAAGTAGCGTGCTACACTCGGAAATCGTTCAAGCCATGTTTACGAATACGTAAATAGATACGCTTTGTGTAACTACGCAGGTATGCTCTGATTTGCTTACTGCCCCGGTTTTAAACCGGGGGCTAGCCTACTGCGGCGCATGTATGCGCCGCCGGTAAACGGGCTAGTCAGCGCGAAAGATCAATTTTATACAGCCCGTTTACGGGCTTCCTAGCGTTTAATGTAGTCATCGGCTTTGAGCCGGTGTGGGATATAGACCTTACCTGAGTAGTTACCATGACGTTTTGTGTTGCGGACGCGAATAATCGCGCCCCAACAGGTCACAACGGTTGTTTAGAGACAGCCTTCTGGCTATCCGACTGAGAAAATCATGATAACGTGAACAATTACCCAGGGCGAGGAAATTATTTTTAGCAGTGTCCATCAGCAAGGCAGCACATTCGGCTTTTACCTACCATTGAGTGATACATAACATGGCATACATTGTAGAGTGGGGTAATCCAGAAAAGACGATCATCAAACAGACTTACATCGACGAAATCGGCGTAGAAGAATACATTGAGGCTGTACAGACCAGCGCAGACCTCATGAAAAGCGTTGCGTATCCCGTTGACATCATCATTGATTTTACGCAAGCCTCAATAAACATGGTCGGGTATATGCAGGGCGTGAGGCAAGCGAACCAACAAGTTCCAGATAATCAGAACAGAGTAATTGTCATCGGCCTAGATATGGTAACAAGTACATTTGTTAATGTGGTGCGGCGCATCGCCCCGCGTGCGTTTAGATACGCACACTTCGTAAAAAACACCAGCCAAGCCTATAAAATCTTAGAGCAGGACGACACCTAGCTCTTTAACGGGATTTCTAATTCGATTTCATCCCGTAGCGGGATGTCATCTTGCCCCAACAAGGGAATCATCGGCTTGAGCTTTCGCGCTTCCGCCAGCGCATTCCGATGCACCGCAACCAGTTCAAACCCCCGCTTTTGATAAAAGCGCAACGCCGCTAAGTTATCATTCAGCGTAATCAGCCACACGCGCTTACACCCGTTTTCCACCGCGACAGCCTTCACCGCTTCGATCATGGCCGTGCCAATGCCGCTATCTGGTTGTAAGCTGTTCATCGTCAAGATTTGGCACTCACCGCCCTCGATGTTATAGGTCAATAAGCCTGCCGGGGGTGCGTCATCCGGCGCGTCGTTGAGTTCAACTGTGAACCCAGGCATCAGGTGCGCATAATATGCCTTACCACGCGAAACAATTTTGGTCGAACTCCAATGCTTATCCAAGAAATGCGCGACCCAGTTACGATCGGCAGCCTCTAGCGGACGGATGCGAAAAAGACGTTCTTGTTCTTCCATTAATAAACTGCCTTTAAACAGACACGATTTAAATACAAACGCTTCTTCATTATATGCGTTTAGGCCAAAGACTGCCACTTTTAGCGCGATGGCACCGTTCCGTCAAATTGTCATGCCGCTTATCTTCCCTTACAATGAAGGGCGAAAACGCCGCGAATTACACCAGCATAATAGGAGATCATCCGCGATGGAGGGTAAGCAAACTCAAACAAATCGTTTACAGTCGTTCTTTAGGATGCTGCTAGGGGTATTCGTCATCGCCGCCGGGATTTTGCATTTAGCGCCCAAATCCCGCAGGGGATTTCTGCCATTAGTGCCGAAGTGGGTGCCGATGGATGCCGGGGTCGTGGTGATGCTTGCTGGTGTGGTCGAAATCGTCATCGGTTTGGGCTTGCTGCTATTATATCCCTTCCGCGTGCTGATGGGTCGGTTGACGGCGCTCTGGTTTGTCGCAGTCTTCCCCGGCAACGTTGCGCAGTTCCTCAACCGAGACAATGCCTTTATCCTCAACACCGATTGCCGGCGGTTTATCCGGCTGCCTTTTCAGCCTGTGTTGATCGCGTGGGCGCTGTGGAGTACCAAACCACGCGGCAAGTAATTGCATCAAAACCACTCTTAAGCGATAATCAGGCGTGTTGATAAGATGTCTGCCGGAGCGACTCGACTTATGAGTGACCAGAACGATCAAACCATGATGCCCCCCGAAGGCAAACAACCCGAACCGCCACCCGCCGATGAACTCATCGGCAAGATGATGGGGCAATTCCAAGTCATAGAAGAAATTGGACGCGGCGGCATGGCGACCGTCTACCGCGCAACCCAACAATCCATGAACCGCAACGTCGCCATTAAAATTTTACCGCGCCAAATGCTGCATGACCCCGGCTTTTATGATCGCTTCGTGCGCGAAGTGGAGGTCATTTCTCAGCTAGAACACCCGCATATTTTGCCTATTTACGACTACGGGCAAAGCGACGGTATCCCGTTTATCGCCATGCGTTACCTGGGCGGCGGCTCGCTGGATCAGCGCATCCGCAAGGGCTTGATGGCCTTTGATGAGATCGAGCGCCCCTTGCGCCAAGTCGCGCAAGCGTTGGACTACGCCCATCAGCAAGGCATCATCCACCGCGACCTCAAGCCGGGTAACATCATGCTCGATGAAAACAACAACGCCTATCTTAGCGACTTCGGCATTGCGCGGGTGCTTGGCAGTGAGCTTACCGGGAGTATGATTATCGGCACCCCGGCGTATATGTCGCCGGAGCAGGCCAACGGCTTGACCATCGACGGGCGCTCGGACATTTACTCATTAGGCATCGTGCTGTTTGAACTGCTCACCGGGCGCGGCCCCTTCCAAGCGGAAACGCCGATGGCCGTTTTGCTCAAGCATATTACCGAACCCGTGCCGCCGATCAGCGATTTTCGTAACGACGTGCCGGACGTGATCGAACAAGTCATCCTGCGGGCGACGGCCAAAGACCCCGACGAGCGCTTTAGCTCCGCCGGGGATATGGCGGAAGCCTATAGCAACGCCTTGCGCGGTCAAGCGATGTCTACAGATCGCTATCCACCGCTTAACAAAGGGCGCAGTGGCACCCCACCGCCCATGAGCAACACCGCCAACCCAACCGCACAGGCGACTATGCCGCCGAGCACACAGCCCAACCCGACCACAGGCACGTATCCGCCACAGGCACAGCGCGGCACGTCCTTAAGCGTGGTCATCGGCATCGTGATCGTGCTCTTGGCGGTAGTAGGTGGGGGGGTCGTCGTCTTGACGCAAAACAACGACAGTGGCAGAAGCAGTGTCAATGCACTGCCTACGCCCTTCCCGCGTGCGAGCACCATCAACCAAAACAAATATACCATCTCCATGCCGGATGAATGGATCCCGCCGCAGATTTTCATCGATCAATCGACAGAAAACCGCCTGCGCCATGTGTGGACGGGCGAAGACAACGAAGCCTTTATCGCGCTTTCCATCCTGGATATTGAGATTGGCACGGGTGGCATGACGCTGCTCTCAGCTATCAGCAGTTACATTGAAACCCGCTATCCCGGCCAGTTCGTGAGCGAAAACTTCATTGATGGCAACGTCGCCGATGATGGCACCGTGCGCCGTAGCTTCCGCATACCGGACCGTGAAGATGAAGCCCTCGGCACGTTCAACACACTCGATCGCCCCGGTCAATTGGATGTGTTCTTTTCCGCACAAGGCGGTAATTTAGTCGTGCTGGAAATGTACACCGCCGACTCCACTGGGAACACGCTGGTTCCGCGCTTACAGTTGATCCTCGACTCGCTGCGTGTGAGTAGCCCCACAACAGCATCCCGTTAACCTCCGTGCGTCTGTCGTGCGATGGCAGGCGCACCAACCGAAGGATAGGCTATGCAAATTGCCACAGAATACCCGCCATCAGACGAGACACCCGCGCTTTACCAAGACATTATCGAAACGCTCAAACAGCAGATGCGCAAGGATTACCCCACAGGCACCATGCGCCGGGACGCACACCCCAAGCAGCATGGCCTCGTGCGTGGGGAGTTCATCGTCAGTGACGATGTGCCCGACAACTTGCGGCAAGGGGTCTTCGCGCAACCGGGGACGACCCCCTGCTGGATACGCTATTCAAACTCCGGCGGGACGGGTGGCATCCACCCGGATGCCAAACGCGATGTACGCGGGATGGCGCTCAAGCTGGTGGGCGTGCCCGGCGAGAAGTTGCTCCCTGATGAAAAAGACGCGGTTACACAGGACTTTTTGCTGGCGACATACCCGGTGTTTATCGTCAAGGGTGCGGCGGATTTCGCCCAACTCGCGGCGGGCTTAAGCGGCCCTAACC
>DAOTTT010000452.1:0-3227 GCA_034437635.1 Anaerolineae bacterium
GTGCAGCGCGACGACTCCGCAAAGGTCGCCACATTCTTAGAAGAATGTCGTCGCTTGCAAATCCCGATCCTGCCGCCGAACGTCAACTTTAGCGAGCTAGATTTCGCCATCCAGCCCCATCCAGAAACAGGCGTGCGCAGTATTCGCTTTGGCTTGAGCGCGATCAAAAATGCAGGCAATGCCGCGCTCGATCATATCGTTGTCGCCCGTCAGGAAGATGGCCCATTCGATGACCTCATTGATTTCTGTAAGCGCGTTAACCTACATGATGTGGGTAAGCGCACGCTGGAAAGCCTGATTAAAGTCGGCGCAATGGACAAGTTCGGCACACGCTCACAATTAATTGAAGGGCTTGACCAGATGATAGGTTACAGCAGCGGTTACTTCCGCGATCAAGCCGTCGGTCAAATGAGCATGTTTGGCGAAAGCACCGGCCTGGATGACGCTATACAATTGCCTTTTAGTGACAAATACACTGAGCGCGAGCAACTACAATGGGAAAAAGAGTTACTCGGCTTGTACGTCTCCGGGCGACCTGTCGATAAATATCGTGATGAGCTTGCCCGCACGCATACAGCCACCATCCAAGACCTCAAGGAACGCCAAGAGGCTTTCAACGGCAGACAAGTCGGTGTCGCCGGGGAAATCGTCGCCATGCGCAAGATATACACCAAGAACAACGACGCAATGGTGATCATCCAACTAGAGGACTGGCACGAAAGCGCCATCAGTATCGAAATCGTCTTATTCCCCCGCACATGGCAAGAGGTCGTCGCAAAACTAGACAATGGCGATCTAGGCGCATTTGATGAAGGCGAAGTCGTCCAAATTGGCGGTAAGTTCGATATGTCGCGTGGGGAACCGCAGATCATCGCGGACAAAGTGACCCAACGCTTCGAGATTATGGACACAGCCGACACCGAGGCACCATCAACATACAATGCGCCGGATTGGATCGACGCGAACGAATCCCCATTTGAAACCCAAATAGACGATGCACCCTGGGCATATTACGAAGAACCGCCCCCCATCATAGATGATGCGCCCCCGCCCTGGCTACAGCAAGATGACGACATCTACGACGAAGAAACCGGGGAAGTTGTCCAGCCGAAACAACAGGAGAAGCCGACACCAGACGCGATTATCGTGCCTGCATCCGCCAGCCAAAATGCGCCGTCCATCGAGCCACAGATTGCGCCGGAGCAGCAAGAACCAGAGCTACCGCCGCATCTGCGCTTGGATGAGGAAGAAACACCCCCTTACTGGATCGTCGTCACCTTTAAACGCAGCGGGGATAGCAGCATCGACAGACGGCGTTTAGTCCGCTTGCATGGATTACTGCGCTCTTACCCCGGTCATGATCGATTTGTCATTATCATTGAAGGCCAAGGTAAGCTAGAATTCCCTAATCACACTACGGGTTTTAGCGAAAAGCTGTTTAATGACTTGCTCAAAGTAGTGGACTCTAAAGACGACATCGCCGTCTACAAGGAGAAGCCCTGGTAGGCATAACATCAACTTAAACGATTGGTGGTATAGTTACCTGTCTGACGGCATTATAGGAATAAAAAATCGGAGAAGATCAGCATGAAACGCATTGCTGTGATGACAAGCGGGGGCGATGCCCCTGGCATGAATGCCGCAATCCGCGCGGTTGTACGCACTAGCTTAGAACAAAACATCGAAGTGTTCGGCATCCGGCAAGCGTATGCGGGGTTGCTTAGTGGGGATATAAGCCTGATGACAAGCCGTGAGGTCAGCGGTATTTTGCAGCGCGGCGGCACCGTCCTCCAGACAGCACGCAACGAAGAATTTAAAACAGAGCAAGGCCAACGTAAAGCTATCCGCCGCTTAAATGAGCGCGATATTGAAGGTGTTATTGTCATCGGTGGGGATGGCAGCCTGCGCGGGGCACAGGTACTCAACAGTTTAGATGTCCCAGTTATTGGCATCCCAGCCAGCATTGACAACGATATTTGGGGCACCAATATGAGTATCGGTGTAGATACCGCGCTTAACACTATTTTAGACGCGCTCGACCGTCTGCGGGATACAGCATCATCACACAATCGCGCTTTCGTGATTGAAGTTATGGGGCGTAATTCCGGTTATCTGGCACTCATGGGGAGTATCTTGGGCGGTGCGGAAGTCGTCATCACGCCAGAGCGCCAGATGAGCATGGAGGAAGTCGCCACACACATGGAGGACGCTTATGTGCGTGGTAAATCCCACGCCATCACCGTCATTGCGGAGGGCGCACCCTATAAAGCCACTGAATTGATGGATTACCTAGAGCAAAATCATACCGGGTTCGAAATCCGGCTTACCATACTCGGCCATACACAGCGCGGCGGTAGCCCCACTGCATTTGATCGCTTACTGGCAACGCGCATGGGCGTTAGCGCCGTAGAACGGCTGCTGCGCGGCGAACGCGGCATTATGGTCGGCTTGGATGGGCGCGAGATTAGCCCACGCCCATTAGAAGAAGTCACCACGCGCACGCGCAACATCACAGAAAGCTATTACGGGATGGCGTGGATGCTCTCGCGTTAGTCCTCAGCCGGGCGGCTTACATCAGCCAACCTGACGCGCAGTAAATTCACCAGGGGCACAACCGGCACCCGGAGCTGTGTCCCACGTTGCCCTGCACTGATGACAATATGCTGCAATTCAGTCGCCGGACTATCCAAGAAGATCGGCCAACTCTTGGCGGTCAACGCCAGCGCACTGATTCCACCAACTTGTAACCCGGTGAGGGCTTCTGCATCGCTATGAGAAGCCATTTTGACCTTCTTCACCCCGGCAGCCGTCGCCATCTTCTTCAAATCCAGTTGATCTTCCGACGCGATCATCACAAGGTAAGGCTTTTTAATGTCGAGACGATCCACAGCTTGGACGACAAGCGTTTTATACACGGTGAAATACGGCACGCCAAGCACCTCAGCGACCTCCTCCGCGTCTTTGATCTCCGCCGGATATGTAAAAACTTCATACGGGATTTTATTCTGCTCCAAGATCCGCATGGAGTTGAGTTTATTTGCCATAATCTAACCTCATTCATATTGCTTGAGTGCACGGCGACCAATTAAATCCGGCACAAAGCGATTACCAAGCAACAGCTGGCGCGCTCCAGCCCCGCCCTCGCCGGCGGCCGGGTCGTCGTCGCCCATCTCGGCAACGGCGCCAGCTGCTGCGCGCTCGCGGCCGGCCGCAGCGTCGACAGCACG
>DAOTTT010000453.1:0-10971 GCA_034437635.1 Anaerolineae bacterium
GGACATTCCGACCTGAACGAGGAAGCAATACTGACTTCGTTGTTGAGTCTGACCAGCGACCGTTTATTGTTTTTGAAATTGACGAGGAATGCCCACCAGCAACCATCACACCACTGACGAACGACCCCGACGGCAATGTGCGTACTGCCGCCGGAGATGCCTTGAAAAAATTAACGGACTAAAACACGCTGCGATCCACCGCGGGGAATTGTTTAAGCGCCTCTACAAATTGCGCTTTAATCGCCAAAGCGTCAACGTCTGTTTGGCCTTCAAAGCGCAGGCTCAAAACGGGTTCGGTATTGCTCGCCCGTAGGATGCCCCAGCCTTTGGGTGTACTCAATCGAAAACCATCCACCGTTTCGACTTCGCCAGCATCTTTAAGCAGCGCAGCCACGCCATCAATGACGGTTTGTTTTTGATCATCCGGGCACGCCGGACGATACTCCGGGGTGCTAAACAGGCGTGGCAAGGTGGCATCCAGCGCGGATAGCGTTTGATCGCTCATGGCGAGCAATTGCAGCAAGCGCCCCGCCGCGAAGAAGCCGTCATCAAAGCCGAAGTAATCTTCGCCTAAAAAGATATGGCCGCTCATCTCGCCGCCGATCATGGCGCTTTTTTCGCGCATGGCATCCTTCACTAACGAATGACCACTCGCCGCCATGAACGCATAACCGCCCGCATCCCGCACCGCGTCAAATAACACCTGGCTACACAGTACATCAGCGACTAAGGCCGATTTTGGATGCCGTTTGAGCATATCCACCGCCAATAATGCCAGCAGACGATCCGCAGCGATCATGTGGCCGCTTTCGTCAACAGCGCCCATACGATCCGCATCGCCATCAAAAGCAATGCCAATATCCGCGCCATGCTCCCGCACAGCAACACCAAGATCACGCATATTGTCGGGTTCTTGTGGGTTCGGATGATGGTTCGGGAAGCTCGCATCCGGTTCGATATAGAGCTTGGCGACGACATCATGCCCCCACGCTTCAAATAAGCGCGGCGCGAACAAGCCGCCCATGCCGTTACCGCCATCAATCACCACTTTGAGCGCCCGCGTCGGCGGGATGCGTGATGCGAGATCGTCAATGTACCGACGATACGCGCCCTCATCCGTCGTCAGATCACCGCCGCCCGTGTAAAAGCGGTTTTCTGCGATGATTTTGTACAACAATTGAATGTCATTGCCATACACCGGACGATTACCCACGCAGAACTTAAAGCCGTTTTGATCGGCGGCAAGATGACTCCCGGTGACCATCACGCCGCCAGTGTTATCGTAATGGACAGCGTGCCAGTAGACCAACGGCGTACCCACTAAGCCGATGTCGATTACATCACAGCCGGAAGCCCGCAGCCCTTCAACCAAGGCGTGCATGAGATCATAGGAACTACTGCGGTTATCCCGCCCGACAACAACTTTTTCCTTCATCTCGCGCATTTGGAGCAACGTGCCGAATGCCCGCCCCACCTGCTGCGCGACAGCCGATGTGAGGATCGCACCATCACCGCTAGCCGTGCCACGAATATCATATTTTTTGAATAACTTCTCAGGCGGTGCCATCGTCTTCTACAACCTCCTGTTCTTGCTTCACGTACAGACGGTGCCCATCGGCGAGATCCTTCAAAACGTGTGTGCCGGGGCCGACTTGCGCATTTTGCCCGACCTTAACGCCCGGCATCGTCATCACATCGACGGCTAAAAACGCGCCTTCGCCGACAACCGCGCCGAATTTATCCCGCCCGGAGTTCACCTTGTGCCCTTTAACCACCGTGCGAACTTCGCCGCGATCAATGCGCAAGTTGGCGGTGGTGCATCCAGCGGAGAAGTTCACGCCTTCGGCAAAAACGGAGTCCAACACACGGCAAGCGTGCATAGAGCAACGGCTCGCGACATAACTACGGGCAATTTCCGTCGTAAAGCCGACTTCGCAATGATCCAGCACCATTGAATTACGCACGAGCGCATTGTTGCCGACGATAGTCCCCGCGCCGATATACGCCGGGCCGACAACCGCCGCCCCAGGGAAGATCTTAGCCCCAGGCCCAATATAAACATTGCCGACCAAAGAGGCAGTCTTAGCGATGAAGGCATCATCAGCGATGACCTGCCCGTTAATTTGATCCAAGAAGTAATCCATGATGTCCAACGTATGCCAGGGGTATTTCAACGCCGACCAAGGGCCTTTATACGGCACCACTTTGTATGTGACGGACTTCATGAGCGTATCCATTGCCCGCTCGTAATGATCGTCATTCGCCAGAATACCATCATATTCCGCTTGGACGCGCTCGAACAGTTGCTCGGCATTGGTGTGGATATGCGCGACGATGTTCACCAAATTACTGGGGCGATTATCCGCGCCGGGTTTTTCCACAATCCCAGTGATCTGCCCTTTGTCATCTACGATCAAATACCCGCCAGGGAAATATTCTTCTTTTTCGTAACCAGCGAGATAAGTCGCTTTGGGGTCTTTCTCAAATGCCTTGAGCATATCCTTATGGAGCTTGTCGTCAACGACATCATGCACCTGCGTGACGTAAACCGGCGTTTGGGGTATATCCTGCAAAGCGGGACGCGCCTGCAACAGCGCATTACCCATGCCAATCGGATTCTTCTGTACGACGACATCCACCTGCATTGTTTTATGCAATGGGGCGATTAAATCCGTAATAATCGCCTGATTTTCAGGATTGCCGACGACAACCGCCCGTTTAAAGCCCAGGGCGCGGTAGCGTTGTAGTTGATTAACTAACAGTGGTTCCGTGCCAAAGCGCAAGAGCGACTTTTCGCGCAGTGGCCACATCCGCGACGATGTTCCCCCCGCCAGCACGATCAACACTGGTTTTTGCTTTGCCATTGATGCGGCTCCTTAATGATTATATGAGCAAACAGCGCCTATTGTACCTGTTTTAATGCAATTCGTGTAAGTCGCTTGCCAAGCATCCCGCGCCGGAGTAGACTTAGTTAAGCGTGTGAGCTAACGAAAAAATAATGACCGACCAACATTCTGCAATAGACTCAAGCACACAAATGAGATCACCCCTTCGCCGGGATGAAATCATCAATGAATTGCAAGCCAAACTTGCCGAAGGGATCGACAAGCTCCCGGAGCAGTTGCGGTATGTACTTGTGTTATCGCAAGTCGGGGGACGCAAGAAGAAAACGGTCACTGTCGAACCACCACACACCAGCACCGCCGCCGCACGCCTACAAGCCTTAACAGCCGTCATCGACACCTTACCCCCGGCGGATCGCTATCAATTGCTGTCACAGGTCAACCAACTGAGTCAAACGGAAGATCGCCTGCGGCTCACGGTGCGCCTGCTGCCCCATTTGCATTCGGACATTGATAATGCGCTGATACATGGCGTGATTGATGATGCCAATAATTTAGAAAATCCCGCCATCCAAGCGGATGTCTTGATTCACCTTGCACAAGTGTTGCCTCAGTTGAGCTTAGGCGAAGGCCAGATGTCAGCGGCGCTTTCCACAGCGATTGCCACCACCCGCCGGATGCGCAATCCAGAGTCGCGCATTCGTAGCCTCATCGCCCTAGTGCCACATCTGCCCTCACGCGGGCAAAATAACCTGTTTCGCTACATCCTCGGCGAACTCGACGCAATAGAAAACGACACCTTACAAGCGAACGCGCTCAACGCCATGAACGAGTCAATCCCGCAGGATTTACGCTTACATGCGTATAGTATTGCCAAAGGTATCGTCAAGCCGACCGAACGCGCCCGTGCATTGACAGCACTCAGCCGTAGCACATTAAACGACCGCCAAGAGATCAACCTCATCACCTTACAGACGATCGCGCAGATTGAAGCCGACGATGAACGCGGGGACGCGCTCATTCTTTTTGCGCCTCATCTGGAGGCTGTGAGCATTGAAGACGGCTTCCCGGAAGTGATGCAAAAGGCACTGGAGATTGCCATCTCATTCACCAAACGGACGACCCGCGCCCGCGCATTGGTCGCCCTAGCCCCCTACTTAACGGACGATCTACAAGGCGAGGCGCTCGCGGCTGTTAACAACCTCAGCAGTGAGCGTGAGCGGGCGTTACTCTTGGCCGAACTCGCGCCGACACTCAAGCCCAATATGGTCGTTGCCAGTCTTGCGGTGGCGCATACCATGCGCGAGCAAGACGCACGGGTACATGCACTCACAGTCTTAGCTCATTATGCCCCTGCACAAGCCCGCTCACAGACCTTACTCGATGCGCTGGCGGCAGCGTCGAACTTGCCGCATCATTATGAGCGCGTGACCGCCCTCATCCAGTTGATTGACGTGCTACCGGCGACATTGCGTGAACAAGCCTTCACGAATGCGCTCGACACCACCGCAGAAATTACGAACGAGAACGCACAAGCCCGCGCCTTAAGCCTCATCGGGGCGCATCTACCGGAGCGCTTGCTCCTGCAAGCCCTGGATATTGCGGATAACATCAGCGACCAAGAGCAACGGCTTTATGCGTTAGCCGGCCTGGTGGATCGTCTGCCTGAGACACGACGCGAAAAACAATTATTGCATATGCTGGATGCGGCCAAACAAATGCCGTTCGATTATAAACGTGCCCGGACATTGGTCAGCATTGCGCCGCACTTCACGCCACAGACGAAAGACTTCATACGGCAAGAGGCGCTTAAGATCGCCTTTGGCATCGAAGATCCCTTCGATCAAACCACCGCCATCATTGCCATTTTGCAGAATATACCCCGCGAGGATCGTCAGCCCATCATTGACCGCGCATGGCAACAACTCGCACACATCGAAGACGGCTACGATCGCAGTAATGCCTTAGCCGCTATCGCACCTTATGTTAGCGACGAACGCAAGCAAGACTTAGCCCGTTACGCGCAAGAGGTCATCGCGTCGATTGAAGACGAATACGATTGCGCCAGTGCCATCACCATCTTAGCCCCCTTGCTGCCCTATGGTGCTAGTACCCCCATAGATAGCCTGCCCTCTACCGTGTCGCTGCTACGCAGCGCTGTTGATGCCATATTCACCGTTGAACCAACCGAACAACGCCTCAACCTCATGACACGCTGCGCCTACGTCTGGGCTAAGCTCCCTACAGAACAAGCCTATGCCCTATGGCAACATACTGCGCTATCGCTTGGGCATCTCCCCCTGTCGGATACCTTGTATGTCCTCAGCACATTACGTCCGATTTTTTTAGCACTTGGCGGAAAAACATCCTTACAAAATATCGCACATATCCTTGGTGTGCGGTAGAATACGAGGGAAACAGGGGAAAACTAGCTGAGTAAAATCATGGACCATGCGTTTTTAGAACATCTTTTACGGGCTACACTAGAGATAACCCATGCAGAACGTGGGCTTGTTGTCGATCAAAACTTAAATGTGCTTCAGACGCATAATATCGACCCGGAAGAGATTGAGTCAGAGAAATTTAAGGCATTTGCCATCGCCAACCTGCGCGAAGCTATGGCGATGGACGATCCCGTTATCGCCAACGATGTCATCACCGATGTGAGCGAAGCGCCGACCACCAATACCAACTTCGCTAATCTGCGCATCGCCGTTGCACTGCCAATCAGCACGATCGGCGCTGTATATATTGACCGCCGCATCCGGCATGGGGTCATCCCCAGAAACGTCATTGACCGCATTATGCGCCTTGTCGCACATATCACCAAAACCCAAGTGACGATCAACAACAGTGCAGATTTAGTCAAGCTATACGAAGAACTCGAAACACACAGTTAACTTGACGTTTCCAGCTTGGGCAGTGAACGCGGCTGCGGGATTGACCGCAAAACCTCATCAATGATCGCTGCGGTGCGTTTGCTGTATAACCATACCATCCCCGGCTTGACATCCGTACTACAGATGACAGCAAGCGACACCGTATAGGGCATCCCAAACTCGATAATATACACGCCGAGTTGATCGCCTTCAAAATAGGTGGAGTGAAACTTGCTTTGTTCAAGGATGGACGCTAACGAGTGCTGCGCCTTGTGGTCGATACTCAACGCCCGTGTGAGCAGTTGCAAGTCGTAGTCGTCCAGCGTACCCGCCGCGCCGACCATATTGCCATCAGCATCAACCAAGCCGACAAACCCCGCCCGAACATGCCCTAAAAGGCGATTAAGCTCCATGTTGATGCGCTTAAACTGCTGCCGCCCCAGTACCAACGCCGCCGGGCGTGTGCGTGGGTCGAGCCGCTTGGCACGATCCCGCGAGGCTTCTTCTTTGGGCTTTTCTTCTTGCTCAGGGCGTGCACGTACTAGGCGCTTGCTTTCCAGTTGACGCTCAACTTGCATCAAAACGAAGGATAAGTTCAACGGCTTGTATAAATAATCAACCGCGCCCAAGCGGAAGACGGCCACCGCGCTCTTAGCGGAAAGGTCATCGTCAATGACGATCACGCTCGCGTTAGGCCGTAAGCCCCCCACCACCGCTAACAGGTCAATGCCGCTGAGGTCGGGCAGTTCGGCCTCCGTGATGATGAGATCAAACTCAATCAATAGGATTTCGCTCAGGGCTTCTTCGAACGTGCTGGCCTGATAGGTCACATAGCCGCCCGCGTCTTCCAGGGTGTCCATTAATTGCCGCCGCAAGTCTTCGTCTTTGGCGACAATTAAAATACGTTCTTTTTGTCGATTATTAGCCATCACCGTTGCCTTCAATTACCGCATAGGGTTCGATTAATGTAGGGACTGCCAAAACCTTGAGCAAATCATCCTGGTAATTGATGACCGCCTGCACAAAGTCAGATGTCGCCACCGCTTGTAATGTGCTGGACGGGACATGAGCCACCTGTAACACCGCGTCAACCGCAGCCCCAATTTGTTTACCATTATATTGTATAACGATGAACAATGTTTGAGGCGTAAGTTCTAAGGGATTTTGACCGATTATCCGGCGCAAATCCACGACGACCAAGGGTTGGCCGCGTCGATTAGCCAAACCAAGCACCGCGTCTGCCGTCCCTTGTAGCTGTGTGAGCGCGACCATCGCCGCGACCTCAACCACATGCGCTATAGGCAAAGCGAACACCTCATCCGCTATCCGAAACACAAGGACGGAGGTCTCATCAGCCATTCTTCGCCTCTGCACGGAGATCGTTTAACCAACCGAACATCAAAATCGTCGGTGGGCTTTCCCCCACAAGCATAATATCATCTACAAGGTCGCCCAGCTTCGACCGCAAGGCGACGATCACGTTATTAGCGGAAACCCCCGCGAGCCAGGGCGTTTCCGACGAGACTTGCAACCCGACACGGATACCATCGACCACGCCGTTAAGGTGGATCGTATGCGCTTCGCCCGTCTTCAGGACGAGTTCGGCCAAGGTTGCCGCCGCTGTGGAAAGCTGCGCCCGGCGCGCCGGGATAAACCCCAACAACCCCGCCACCCGGCGTGCCGTGTCCCGCACGATCATAATATCCATCGTGTCTTCCACTTTTACGGACATAATCGGCGGGCGTAGATGATAAGGCGTACTCATGATGGATACTCTATTCTAAGATTCCAAGCTCTTGTAATGTGTTAATCAAATGCTCCGATGCGAAAATGTCTTTAGGGATGTAATCGTCAGCGCCAGCCCTTAGGCCGGACATCGTTGCTTGGGGGCCTGCTTTTTCCGTCAGCATAATCACCGGGACATCTTGTGTAGCCGGGTTGCGCTTAAGGCGACGGCAGACCTGAAAGCCATCCATTGACGGCAGTTTAACGTCCAGCACCACCAACGATGGAGGCCGCTCAATGGCATCACGGATGCCATCCGGCCCATCATAGGCCACCCGTACCCGCAACCCAACGCTCTCAAGCGTTTCTTTGATTTGTGCTGCCTGTGTCTTGCTATCTTCAATCAAAAGGACTTCTAATGCCATGATGTCGTAACCCCTAGCCTATGGGATACATTTTACATGAGTTTGAGAATCGCGGTCGGGAGTTCCGCCAGCGAGACAATTTGTTTAACTGCGCCCTGGGCAACTGCTGCCCCTGGCATACCATACACGGTCGCACTGGCTTGGTCTTGTGCCAGGGTGACCGCGCCTGCCTGTTTCATCGCCAACAAGCCCTGGGCACCATCCGTACCCATGCCCGTTAAGATGATCCCAACCGCGTGACGGCCACATTGTGCCGCCAGCGAGTAAAACAGTTCATCAACCGCCGGTTGATGATGATGTTCCCCTTTTGCGGCGATCAATCGCGTGACCAACCGCCCGCCCGATCGTATAACATGCGTGTGATAATCACCCGGCGCTAAGTGTACCACACCCGGTCGCAAAACCCCGTAATCTTGTGCGACTTTGACGGTCAAAGGGGTGGTCTGCGACAACCACCGCGCTAACCCCGCGATGAACTCCGACGGGATGTGTTGTACTACCACAATCGGCACCGGAAAATCTGCCGGGAACGCACCTAGAACTTTGCTCAAGGCGCTAGGGCCGCCCGCGCTCGCACCAATGCCAATAACTTCTAATTGGGCATCTTGTGGTGCAGGTGCGGCGATCGTCGGTTGCGGTGGCACTAATGGCCCACCACCCCGGCGCACGACGGACACCGACGACATCGCAATCAAGGTCTTAACCAATTGCACATGCTTGGCCTCAAAATCCGGGTGGGTGCGATACGGCGGCTTTTCTACAACGGCCAACGCTCCCGCATCCAACGCCCGCACGGATAGCGCCACGTCGCGCTCTACCAAGCCGCTGACGACAACAACGGGTTTAGGCGTATTCGCCATAATGCGGCGTGTAGCCTCCAAACCGTCGATAATCGGCATACGGATGTCCATAGAAACGACATCTGGGCGTAACTCTGCGGTTAAACGGATCGCTTCTTCGCCGTTACGCGCTTGACCGACCACTTCAATACCCGGCGTTTCGTTGATGAGCGATATCAAATGATGGCGGATCGTGGCGCTGTCTTCCGCGATGAGCACACGCTTAACCGGGCGCGATGTCGTCTGTAATTTTATGCGCTGCGTGTCCGTCAGCATCGTCGTTAACTAACCCTTCTTTCTGTCAGCATAGGGGATCTATATCAGCGCGGCAATAGAGCGCATGTCCTACACACAAGACTCTACCCAAGCCCTAACCCGTTACTGACCGGATCGCGTCTAATAACTCCGCTTGGTCGAATTGCGACTTCACCAGATACGCATCCGCCCCGGCACGCAACCCCGCTTGACGTTGCTCTGGCTTGGCAAGCGAAGTCAGCAAAATAACCGGCGTATCCGCATAACGGCTATCCGCTTTGATGCGCTTACAAAGCTCTAGGCCATTCATACGCGGCATTTCCACATCGCTGATAATCACATCGAATGTATCTTGTGTGAGAAGATCCCAGGCTTCGATGCCATCAATGGCGGTCTTTACGTCAAAGCCTGCGGTATCCAAAATATTTTTTTCCAGCGTGCGCGTGGTGATCGAGTCGTCCACGACAAGCACCCGTAAGGCCATGTGTACGGCTGTTGTGACGGGCACTTGTCGCCGCACAGGGATTACCGTGCCCGTCGCTTGCCGCACCAAGTCATTGACATCTAAGACGATCACGACATCCCCCGCCCCCATCAACGCCGCACCGGAGACAAACGGCGCACGGGCGATCTCCGGCCCTAATGGTTTGAGCACGACCTCAACTTCACTCTCTAGCGCATCAATACTAAACGCTACCGCGCGATCGGTCGCTTGCAGCAGCACAAACCGCTGACTGCCGTCATGGGTGGATACCGGCACATTGAGCAACGCCCCCAACGACACTAACGGCGTTGGCTTATCGTTGATGAGGATGACCTCGCGGCCTTCTGCGGTAAAGATAGCATCGTCCGCGACAAAATCCATGCGCATGACCACTGCCGAAGGCACAGCGAACCGCTGTGCGCCCACATGCAACACCACACAGCGAATACGTGTGAGCGATACCGGCACATTGAGCGTGATATGCGTCCCTTCACCCACGACGCTTTCCACACTGACACGCCCGCGCAAGGACTCCACCCGCTCGCGCACAATGTCCATACCCAAGCCGCGCCCGCTGATGGTCGTCACTTGTTCCGAAGTGGAAAGGCCACTATAGAAAATGTATGTGCGCACATCGTCATCGCTCATGGACGCGGCTTCTGAATCCGAGAGGAGACCATTTTTAACCGCAGAACGGCGAACGGCGTTCGCATCAATACCCTGCCCATCATCGCGCACATGAACGACGATCTCACCGCCGCGCTGTTCAACGTGAATGCGAATAGTGCCAACAGCCGATTTGCCAATCTCCTCGCGATATGCCGGGGCTTCTATGCCATGATCAACTGCATTACGTAAAACGTGCATCATGGGGTCACGCAGGGCATCCAGCACCACCTTATCGACATCCACCGCGCCGCCTGTCACTTCTAGTTGTATCTGCTTTTCTGTATCACGCGCTAAGTCGCGCACAATGCGCTGGAAGCCGCCAACAAGCGAGTCAAATGGAATCAAGCGCATAGCATCAACTTCATCTTGCAATTGATCGATCAACGAACTGAGACGCAAGTTTTCTTGCGCGACACTGTGCGCGAGGGTCGTCACTTGACGGTTAGCATCGGTTAATGTCCGCTGGTTGAACTCCAAAAAGCGCAGTAATTCCGGCAGTTCTTCAGACGGACCCGGTGCATCTTGCAAACGGCGCACCATGCGGATATAAGCGGTGCGCACACTGCGCCATTCACGTTGCCAGCGGCCTAAGTCTTGCTTGAGATCGTCAATGGCTTGAAGATGATCGTCGCTGTGCATCCGCGAGACAAAAAGCTCAGTGACTTCCCCCATTAGGTGATCCAGCTTAGAGACAGTAACACGCACCGTTTCTTCGTTGCTGGCTGTACCTTGGCGGGGGGGCGCTTCCGGCGGCGGATCTTTTTCAACGGGGGCAACAGGCGGAGCAGGTGCGACACTCCCGGCGACAATTTGCTCTAGGTGTGCGACAATCAGCCCTAATGTATCATCATT
>DAOTTT010000454.1:0-1764 GCA_034437635.1 Anaerolineae bacterium
ACAGGCGCAAAATGGGCTTTTGCGGCGGCTTTTGCAATACGCTTGCACCCATCTGTGGCGACCGGCTCCGGCTTGTTATCTGGTCAGTGCGTGAGTTCTTTCAGCGGAGTCGTGGAGTGTGTTTCAATATTTTGGCATACGTTGTTTTTGACGTAGACGGATCGCAAGAATGCGATCCCTACTATCGAATTTTCGTAGGGTCGCCAAGAATGGCGACCGCTGTGCCCTTAATCTGAAATGCACCCGCAATCGCGCTTAATCATGCTTTATCCCCCCTTTTTATGTTAGACTGTAGATTAGCGCCACAAAATATTCTATCATTGGGAGGGAGTACGAGATCGAAGGACATCGACTATGAACCGCGATAATCAGGTTCAAGACACCAACAGCCTACTTGTAATTGAACTCATCGGTCGTTGGATAGAGACAGACTGGATCCCTAACCGCGCCGAGAATGATTTAATTACCCTGTGGATTGACGACATCACTATCAACCAAGCGGTGATGGACAAGTTTAGCGACGAGATGAAACTAGAGGGCTATCGCTTTGACAGCGTAGACACGCTCGAAAGCCCTGCCGCTGCGTCAATCTTCACTGCAACATATAATGGCGAACTCACTTACCGCACTGGCACCTATTTATTCCATTTTAAAGGGGATGAAAAGCCAGATGTTGATGTGTTAGTCGTCGCCTCATATCATAGCGATCATGGGGATATGGTGGTGTTGGGTTGTATGCCTAAAGATTTCGTCCCGGTATGGCGCAACTTCGAACATGAGTGCGACCGCTTGGCGCATCCGCGTGCCCGTGTGACGGTCATCGGCGGGCGTGCCGGCTCATTTGAACCCATTGTGGATTGGGATGATGTCGTCTTGCCTAAAGAACTCAAAGACGAGCTATTTAATGATGTCAGTTCATTTTTTACCAAAGGCGTTGAAGTCTATCGCCGCTTAAAGCTGAAGCCGTTCCGCAAATTGCTTCTGGCCGGTGTCCCCGGCACAGGTAAGACCATGCTGTGTAATGCGCTGGCAAAGTGGGCGCTAGAGCGTAATTATCTGGTGATTTATATCTCCAGTGCGGATCAGTCCGGCTCAACATTTGGCAAAATCCAACACGCGCTGCACATCGCATCCAACGCCAACAAGCCAACGATGATCTTATTAGAGGAATTAGACGCTTACTTGCACGAGCAGGAAAAGGCGCTCGTCCTCAATGTGTTGGACGGTTCCGAGTCGTTTGATAACGACTTAGGCACGCTGCTTGTCGCAACAACTAACTACCCCGAAGCCATTGATGAGCGTGTGCTCAAGCGCCCTGGCCGCTTGGATCGCATCTACATCGTGCCAGAAATCCGCGACCCGGACAGTGCCGAAAAGATGCTCAAGCAATATCTGGGCACTATGTGGCAAGACGACCACGCGCCCATTGCCCGGCAAATGGTAGGCTTCCCTGGGGCGTTCATCCGTGAGGTGGCCGTCTACGCGCTGACACTCGTCGCCTATGACAATCTCGACGCGCTCACGGTCGAGATGCTGGAAACATCGTATCAGCGCCTCAAAGAGCAGATCGACGCACGCGACGACTTCTTGGAGAAGTACCGCCGCAACGGGAAGAACGTGGGCTTCTCGCTCAATAACAATTAAGTAAAAAACCGTCATTACGACGGTTTTTTACTTGCACAAACCTTAAATAAATATCATACTACAATACCCTCGCCAATTAGGTGGCTAACTTAGCTGCATCGGGTGGTCGAATGGCGCTGA
>DAOTTT010000455.1:0-14616 GCA_034437635.1 Anaerolineae bacterium
GCCGAAGCCACTGGTTTAGGTAAAAGCGTGGTCATTTCCAATGCGGATAACGCGATCCGTCGCACCCACTTTATTGCCTCTTCACACTATGGCGTTGCATTGCCGGTTAAATCCGGTCAAGATGTCGTTGCCGTAATCGACATCCAGACGATAGACCAGCCCTTTACGGAAAATCGCTTGCTGTTCTTAGAGATTTTCGCGCTCCAATTAGGGGTTTTGCTCTATAACCTGCGTACATCAAGCGACTTGCGGCAAGAGATCGCAGCGGAAGAGCAAATTATTGATGGGCTACGGGCACAATTGCGGGAGTATCGCCAAACCGAACGGTCACAGGTTGGTGTTACATGGGAGAGCTACTTTGAAGCTGAGGGGACAAGCGCCACTGGATTTGATCTTGCGGATGTGCAAGGACAGGGCGTGTTGCTCCGGGCGAGTGACCTGCCGGATGATCTTTTGCAGACTATGCAACGCGGCGAAATTGCTGTTGAGACGGTGGGCGATGAGCAAGTGATGCGTGTACCCATCAATGTGCGTGGTGAGGTGTTGGGTGCGATGGCCTTTTCTTTTGCCAAAACGCATAACATCACCGAGCGTCAAATGGAACTGGCACAAAGTGTTGTCAACCGCTTGGGGCTGGCACTGGAAAACAAGCGCCTATTCGAGCAGAGCCAAGCGCAAGCTATCCGCGAGCGTAAAGCGAATGAAGTCGCCGGGTTGTTGATCGGCGCGACGGCGGTGGAAGATGTTATCGCCTTGGCTGCGGAGAGCTTTAATCAAGCATTGGGCGCTGTAGGGACACAAATTCGTCTTGATACCGATAGTTTGACGGTCGATAGCGACCAAAGGGCGATAAAACGAGATAATGAGGATAGCACATCATGAGGCTTGCGAGTCGATTTTTTAATTTCGTTAATTGGTCAATTTGGTCGCGGTTTGTGCTGGCGTTGTTGGTCGTCGTTATGGTGCCAACTGTTATCGCGTTTGTCTTGATTGAGCGTGAGGTGCGTTCCGTTGACCGCTTGAATTTAGAGGCGTATCTGTCCGAGCGCGGCCTACAACAGCGTGATGACTTAGCGGATAACTTCAACCGGGTGCGCCAAGAGATGAAAGCCTTTGTTGAAAACGACACCCAGCGCGGTTTTTTGCTGCGGCGCTTGACATTTAACAGTGATGTGAGCGAAGTTGTAACTACATTACGCACTTACATGAACGAACGCATGGTGAATAGCGGGGTGTTTTCGTCAGTCCGTTTGATTGATGGGGATGGCGTTGTGCAGCTTGTGAGCGATGTCATCGTATTGGGTGAGATTGTCTCACCAGCAATCATTGGCGATGATGAGCGCGACACCGCCGCTTATCGTGCGTATACGAGCGCGTTAGATGTTGGCGAAAATCAACGTTGGGCACCGTCATTTGATGTTAACAGTAACTTTCAGATTGAGATTGTCCAAGTTGTGCGTAATGCAGATGGCCCGGTAGGGTATATCGTCGGCACCGTTAATGTCACGGCGATGGTGATTGACGTACTTGAAACAGACTCGACCTTTCTTGATACAACCAGCTTCTTGGTCGCGAGTGGTGGCGGTGTGTTGTCATCGACTGTCAGCGGCCAATCACTTGATGTAACCGAGCGGAGCTTGCCGTTTAGTGAAGGGTTGGCCCAACGCACGGGCTTAACACCTTATGATATGGATGGACAGGCATTTATCGCGTATCACTCGCCCATCTTGGATACGCCCTTTGCTGTGATTATCGAAACACCGTTGCAGATCAATTTTATTGAAACGCTGGATACAATTTATGATCAAGGGTTTATCATCGTCGCCGCGCTGGTCATTTTTGCCTTTCTCGTCGCTGCGTCACTGGTGTTGTCCATTGTACCGGCGTTGCAGTCGCTTGAAGCTAATATGGAAGCGATCAACGATGGTGATTTCCAGCAACGGGTGACAACCACTGAGCGTAATGATGAGATCGGCACATTATCCAAGCGATTTATCGCCATGCGCGAGCAAATCCGCAGTTTGATCGAAGATCAGGAGTCGCGCCTGGAAGAAACGGTGCGCGACCTGCAAGCGACACAAGAGGTCAGTCGGTTCGCGGCGACACAGCGTGACTTACAACCGTTGATGGATGATGTTGTCGCCTTGATCGTCAATGTGTTCCCGAATATCTATCACGCGCAGATTTTCTTGATTGATGTCGATCGTGAATTTGCTGTTTTGCGGGCGAGCACGGGCGAAGCTGGCAGGCAATTACTCAGTCGTGGGCATCGCTTAGGGGTTGGTAGCGTCAGTGTGATCGGCCAGGTGACGGAAGAAGGCCGCGTGGTTGTTGCGCGTGATACAGGCGAGAGCGAAGTCCATCAACGTAACGAATTTTTGTTAGATACACGGGCGGAATTGGCGATCCCGTTGCGCTTTGGTGAGCAGATCATCGGTGCGCTGGACGTGCAAAGTAAATTGAGTGATAGCTTTACCACCGACCAAATTACATTGTTGCAAACCATGTCCGACCAGATCGCCATTGCGATTGAAAACACACGCCTCTATCAGGAGTCGATCCGTCGCTTGGAAGAACTAGAGTCCGCCAACAAAGAGGCAACACGGCGGGCATGGCGCGAATATTTGAACTACCAGCGGCAACGGGTACTCACGAGTAAAGCCGGGACATACACCGCCGCCGACCATGTGACATTGCGCCAAAAGGCGATCGAAACACAAGAACCCGCTATCGGTGCGACCACTGAACGTAACACACGCCCCTTTGCCGTGCCGATCAAATTGCGCGGTCAGATCATCGGCGCGGTTGATTGGGAAGTGCCCGAATCAGAATTTAACAATGAGAAAGTGCAATTGGCTGTAGAATTAGTAAGTAGGTTGGCGATCACGTTGGATAACGCCCGCCTCTTCCAATCAAGCCAACGGGCGATTGACCGGGAACGTCTCGTGAATGAGATCACATCCAAATTAACAGGGTATACTGATATTGAAGAAATTTTGCGTACCGCTGTCCGCGAAGTAGGACAGGCACTACGTGCTCCCCAAGTTGAGATCAGCTTGAACATTGCGCGTGACGATGACCAGTCCAATGAGAATAAAAATGGTGTGGAATAAGACATGGCGCAAATGAACCAGAAAGTCCAGACTTTTCAACAGCGCCTCATGAGGCGTATACAACTCGTCCTTATTGTGGGCTTTGTGTTGCTGGCGATAGCGACCAGCTACATCACCTTTGATGAGGTCGCTTCTACTGCACAAGCACAGGCCAGAGATGATATTGTCGTTTCTGTGGAGCTTTTTGAGCTTGAGTTGCGATCTGTCGTAGACAATCTTATTGTGGTCGCGACATCTGATGTTATGTCAGACTATGCACAATACATTTTTACATCACAAGGTGTCCAAGAGATCGTACAAAACCCGGCACAAGTTCAGCTTGACCTTTTACGTCAATTTGACACTTTAGTTGAGCGTGGCGGGGACCGTGTGCGTGAAGTGCGCTATATCTCCCGTGATGGACGGGTATGGGCACAGGTGGAAAAGATAAATAATGAGGTGGTCGTTGAGCCATTCGGGGCGACAGCTTTGGTGACATCACCAGGGCTGCGCGTTGCCCTCAGCCAGGGCAACGCTGGGCAACCGTTCATCAGTAACGTAACGGCTAACCCAGATGGTAGCGGTAGTTTGCTCTATGTATATGTCCCGGTAGCGACAGCCGGCACGACGGGTAACATCGTCGGCACGGTGCAGCTAGTTATTCAGTTTGACGTGTTTGCAACATACTTGACCGAACTAGCCGACGGTGAAGTGATCGGTGATAGTGATCGCCGTGTGGTGTTGGTTGATGCTAATAACCGTATTATCGGCCAAGCTGGTGAGCAAAACCTCAGCAATGCGGAGCTTCTCGCCTTTCTAAACGATAATTCCGGCGAATTAACGGCGAACAATGTCAGCCAAAATATTGTCTCTGCCCGTCAAATTGATTTGTATGAAGGGGATGGGTTCCCCTGGCGTTTGGTGACCATTGACTCGCAAGGGGTGGTGTTTACAACGACACTTGCGATTATCTTGGTTGTCATGTCGGTTGTGTTGGCGATGCTGCTGATGAGCTTGCTCTCTATCCGCTATCTCATCAAACCATTGACTGACCAAATTAGCGCAATCAGCGCCAAGACATCGCGCTTGGCTGGTGAGCATACGCTGCAAATGGGTGACGAGGTGCAGGTCTTGCAATCGGCGGTCGTCAATATTGAGAGCCGCCTACAAAATTTGACCGCTGACCTTGAGCAGCAGGTTATGCAACGCTCCCGTGACTTGAAGCTGGCATCACGCATTGGGCGCGAGGTAGCGACCCTGTACGACATCGACATCTTGCTTAATCGTGCGATTAACTTGATCGCGGATGAGCTCGGCTTTTATCATGCCCAGGTCTTCTTGCTTGATGACGCGCAGGTAAACGCGGTGTTGGTGCATAGCCGGGGTAAGGCTGGGCAGCGTCTATTGGAGCAAAATTTCAAAATCCCGGTTGGTTCGGATACGGTCATTGGCTCGGTAACGTCTGTTGGTGAGCCGGTGATTGTCAATGACACGGCGCAGCGCGGCGTTAAGCATGGGTTTAACCCGTTGCTGCCGGATACCCGCGCCGAACTCGGCTTGCCGCTGATTATGAAAGGGCGCATCATCGGCGCGTTGGACATCCAGAGCAAGCAGCCTAACGTCTTCCGTAATGATGATCTGCCAATCTATAATCTGCTGGCTGACCAGATTGCGATTGCGATTGAAAACGCCCGCTTGATCGGCCAAACAGATAAGCGTATTCAGCAGATTGACAATTTGAACCGTCAGCTTACCCGCGTAGCATGGGAAGAAACCGACCAGCGCGAACGTCTGACGCGCAATTATCGCTATGATCTGATGGATGTCGAATCCATTGAAGAACACGATGATACCAGCCATGCGCCGGTGTTAAGGTCTGACATTACCATTCGCGGTGAGGTGATCGGTCAACTCCAGGCGAACCCCGGTGAAGAAGATGAATTTACAGAGGGCGATGCCGTCATCATGGAAGCGGTGGCTAACCGTGTTGCGCTAGCGATCGAGAATGCCCGCCTCTTCCGCGAGACGCAAAGCACACTGACGGAAACGTCCACGCTGTATCAACTCAGTCGGTATCTCAACGAGGCCAATACGTTGGCCGACATCTTGCAATCCATTATTGTCTCCGTGATGCCAGAAGCCAACAGCGGGCAAATCTGGATGTTTGAAGATTATGATCGGGGCGATGAGCCGGAGTGGTTGGTAATGCAAGCTGACCTCATCACCGGTGAGCGTGACAGCAATAATAAAGACCTACGTGGCCTTCGCCTGAACATCAAAGATCATGTCTTTATGCGCTCGCTAAGCCGCGAAGCCATAACCTTAATCAACAATACCCGTGTCGATAATCGCCTAGATAGCGGCCTAAAGCTCATCTTCCGCCGCTTAAATGCCGAAGCCCTGGTGTTTATCCCGTTGGTTGTGCGTAGTCAATGGCGCGGGGTGATTAGCGTCGGCTTTGAGGAAGCACGCGACTTCAACGAGCGCGAAACACGCATCTACGGCGCGTTGAGCGACCAAGCTGGTGTTGCGATCGACAACCGCTTGCTGCTACAACAGACCGAGATGGAAGTGGCACGTAACGAAAACTTGTATGCGGCCAGCCGCATTATCAACACAGCCGAAACCATGTCCGAATTGGTCTATGCTGCGGTGGCGACGGCCAACGACCCCCGCTTAAACTTTAGCTTGAGCGTCCTAGAAGGGGAGTTGGACAATACCGGATGGCCGACACGGGCGCGTGTGATGGCCCGGTCCAACGGCGGTATGGTGGATGACGTTAATGAACCTTACATCCCCCCCATTGATGCCGATTCGCCCATGCGCAACCGTGAACCGCAATTGGTCTACGATGAGTTGCCGAGCAACCAAAATGTGCCGGATGCGCAGTTATGGGTGCGTGAGCAAGGGTATCGCTTTATGGCGATCTTCCCACTCTTTAGCGTCAATCAACCGATTGCATTATTCCATGTGGCCTCGGATGAATTGCGCGATTTAACCCCTAGCGACTACGAAGTTTATCGCGCCTTGACCGGGCAGATGAGTAGCCAGATCCAGATCCGGCGCTTGCTGGAACGCACGGAAATGGCGCTGGACGAAACCCGCCGCTTGTATGTGGCAAGCCGTGCAATCACGACAGCGCAAGACTTAGATACAATCTATCAATCCGCTATTGAACATCTGGCGCGGCCATTCCTACAAAACCAAATGGATGGCGACTCAGCGCAGATTATCACCATCAGTCTGTTGATTGCCGCCCCAGAGCCGTCTGTCGATGCGCCGTATTTGGATACGGTTTACCGCTGGGATAGCGTCAGTGGTGTGAAGCAAGCGCCCGGCGATGGGGCACATATCCCACAAGAAAAGCTGCCCTTAGGTCAAATGACAGCCGATAGAGATGGCGCATTGGTCTATAATGATATTATCCGCATGCCGGAAGACATCGCCCAAGCGCCCGTGTTGCGGGAGTATCTGATTGACGTGAGCGCAGTCAGCGCGGCGATTGTGCCGGTCCGGCGTTCTGTGGAACGCTGGTTCGGCGTGGTGCTGTGCTATGGGGTGCAAGCCTATGCGTTCAATGAGCAATATACGCGCTTTATGATGGCACTAGCCGACCAGATCGCGATTGCGATTGATAACGTCCGCTTGGTGGATGAAGCCCGGTTCGAGGCGCAACGTGCGCAGATGGAAGCGCAACGGGCGCTTGCCCTGGCGGAAACGGCGCAGATCAGCAGCCGCATTGGGGATGAAGACATCACCAAAAGCTTTGAAGAAGCCTTCCAACGGGTGGCGATGGTTTCCAGCTTTGACCGTTGGATGCTTATCCGTATTGATGAGGAAACGCAAGACCTCTACGTATCGCTGGCACAAACACCTGATGGTGATGTGCAAGCCGGGCACTTATACACGAGCGAGAACACCCCCTTATCTGATGCCTTCAACTTGGCACGCACATTGATGATTAACAATGTCAGCCATTATCCAACCAATGGCGCTACAGATGAGGGTTACGCCGACTTGTGGGGTAAGCATATCGTCTCCCCGGTGCAGGTGGGTGATATAACCCTGGGGGCTGTGTTGATGGGGCGTTCAGTCGATGATGCTGATATGGACGAGCGCGATCAACAGCTTATCGAGACGCTCGCCGCACAGGTCGGTATCGCGCTAGAAAATCGCCGCTTGTTCGACCAAACGCAGCGCGAACAGCGCAACCTTCGCTCTATCTTGGAGACGCTCCCGGCGGGCATGCTCGTGCTTGACCCGCACACGCTACGTCCGTTGCAATTTAACGAACAAGCGTCCGCCTTACTTGGTCAGCCCATTGATGTTGAGCAACCGTTCTCCATCGAAGCCTATAACCTCTATCGGACAGGAACGCAGCTTCTCTACCCGCGTGATGATATGCCGATCTATATGGCGCTGGAAACAGGCGAAGAAGCCTCTACGGATGATGTCGCCGTGATGCTCGGTGATGAAATCCAAGTGGACTTGCTGGTGAATGCCGCGCCGATTAGCGATGCAAACGGTGAAATTAGCGCAATCGTCGTGGCGTTCCAGGACATTACGAGCTTGCGTAGCCTTGAAAACACGCTGCAAGAGAACTTGCGCGAGACGGTGTCGCTCTATGAAGCGCAACGTCAGCTTGCTGAGGCGAACAACCTTGAAAACGTGCTGGATGTGGTGATTACGCACCTCATCCTGCAACAGCCGATGGATGCCTTTATCATCCTCTCGGATATGGCCGGGCGGTTGAGCATTGCGCGGAGCTTTACTATGCCGCCGGAAGACCCGGATGTTATCCGCGAGATGCTGGACTTAGAAGACAGCCGCATTTATACTGACTTGCAAAGTGCGAATATAAACGATGCTGCGCGTGATGTGCTGCTTAGTGCAGGCGCACAGAGTGTTCTCACCGTGCCGATTAACGTATCCACGCGCGATTTGCCGATAGGGTGGATCGTAGTGACGCACGACGAACCTTACGGCATCAGCAACGACCAAGAGCGCGTGTTTACCCAGTTGCGCGATGTCGCGGCAACCGCTATCGACAACCGCCTGCTGATTGAATCACAGGAGTCCACACTGCGCGAAGTCCGCACACTGTACTCCGCGACGAACGCACTCAGCCGTGCGCGTGATGCCGACCAACTCGCGCAAGTTTTGCAAGATGCAGCCGATACACTGGAAGCGGACTATGCATTCGTCTACCTGGATGAAAGCGCCGGTATGCAAGCCGGTGAAGTCGTCTTGCTCGATCGTAAGCCGGATGATGTCAGCGAACAGCTGGACTTCCGCGCGATTTTAAGCGGCTACGAAATCCCGCCGGGTGGCGTGTATATTAACGATCTCTCGCGCATCCGCGAGCGCGTTGACACTGAACAAGCGTTGATCGACGCGGGCATTAACGCCTTTGCTGCGATCCATCTGCGGCCAAAAGACATCGCCAGTGGTATGATAATCATCGCCTACCGCGACAGCCACCGCTTTACAGACACAGAAGATCGCTATTTGAACACGCTCGCAGACGGTGCATCCGTCGTGTTTAATACCTTTATCTTGTTCGACCAGATTCAAGGCTCATTGGAAGAAACCAGCACATTGTATCAAGCCAGTCGTGCACTCGCGGATGCCTCCGAGGTAGATGATATCCTTGAAGTGATCGTTGAATATTTGATCGCACCACACATCAATCATGTGTTCATCGCTCTGCTGGAAAGCCGCAATTGGGATGTCCCCGGAGCAATGGTGCAGGTTGTCGCAAGTTGGAGCCAAGGCGAAATCGTTAACCTGCAAGGTATTTCGCTCTCGCAGGATCAATTCCCGGCGTGGTCGTTGCTAGCAGAAGACAATGTGCGAACCATTGACGACATCAACACTGAAGAAGACTTAACCGATATAGCTCGTATCGGCGTACAAAGCCTTGACGCACAATCTTTGATCGTTGTGCCGCTCCGCGTGCCCAAGCGTATCATCGGCGCGATCTGGTTAGGGTCACGCGAGGCCCATACGCACTCTGATCGTGAATTACGCACCTATCAGGCGTTCGCGGAGCAGGCATCGCTATCAATGGAAGCCAACTACTTACTCCAGCAGACTGAACGTCGCGCACGTCAGCTTCAGACTTCTGCGGAAGTGAGCCAGAGCGCCGCGCAAATCCTCGACTTGGAAGAACTGATGCCGCAATTGGTAGACTTGATTAAAAAATCCTTCGGCTACGATCATGCACAGATCTTCTTGATGGATGAAAATGATGAATATGCTGTGCTCCGTGCGAGTACGGGCGAAGCGGGTCGCGAATTGCTGGCGATTAACCACATGCTGCGCAAAGGCTCCGACAGTGTGATCGGTATGGTGACACAACGCGCCGAACCGCAGATCGCGCTGGATACGGCAGATGCTAATGTTGTTCATCAGCCCAACCCACACCTACCCTTAACCCGCTCGGAAATGGCGCTTCCGCTTATCATCAAAGGCGAAGTTGTAGGTGCGCTCGACGTGCAGTCGAATTTGCCCAATGCCTTCAACGAAGAGGACATCAGCGGGTTGACGACGCTCGCCGCGCAGATCTCGGTGGCGATCGACAACGCCAATCTCTACGAAGATGCGCAAGAGCAAGCCAGTAAGATGAGCTTCTTATTCGAGATTACCTCAGCGGCGGCAGCGGCGGATAAGCTAGAAGATGCGCTACAAGTTGTCGCAACCCGTGTGCAAGATATGTTGGGCACGCTGGCTGTGATTATCTACTTGCCGAGTGAGTATATCGATGATCGGTCATCTAATGCGGATGCCACCTATACCATGTTGGAAGTCCGCGCGATTTCCGGTGTGCAACAACCGACTTCTGAAATTGAGTCCGTCAATTTGGAAGACGAGGATAGCGTGCTGGTACAAGTTGCGCGGAATAAGAAATCGTTTATTGTGGAAGACATCGCGGAAGACCCCTCTTATCTACCAGTGAGCGCGGGTGCACACTCTAGCGTGTTGATGCCGCTGAACTCCGGTAATGAGTTGGTTGGTTTGATTGTCATCGAAGATGAGCGTCGAGCCGCCTTCGGCTACGATACGATCCAGCTTTTGCTGACATTATCCGGGTCACTCTCCGCGTTGATCCAATCTAAACTATTGTTAGAACAGCTTCAGAAGACGAATGAACAGCTCCGCGAGCTTGACCGCCTCAAGAGTGACTTCTTGGCGAACATGAGCCATGAGTTGCGTACACCGTTGAACTCCATCATTGGCTTCAGCCGTGTGATGCTCAAGGGTATTGACGGCCCCTTAACTGAAATGCAAGAGCAAGACTTAACGACGATTTATAACAGTGGTCAGCACCTGCTCGGCTTGATTAACGACATCCTAGATCAAGCGAAGATGGCCGCTGATAAGCTGGACCTCAAGTTCTCCTACTTTGAGATCAAACCCTTGCTGGAAGGCGTTAAGTCGATCGGCATTGGTTTGGTCAAGGATAAAGATATTGATATGCGGCTGGATATTTCGCCGAATATGGCGAAGATTTACGGCGATGAGTTCCGCACCCGGCAAGTTTTGCTGAACCTTGTCTCTAACGCATCGAAGTTCACTTCGACAGGGACGATCACTATTCGCGCTTTTATGATCGAGACGCAAGATGGTAAACAGATGGTGCAAGTTGAAGTTGAAGATACCGGCATCGGTATTGCGGAAAAAGATATTCCGTTGTTGTTTGAAGCCTTCCGTCAAGTGGACTCGTCCTTGACGCGCACAGCGGGCGGTACCGGGCTTGGGTTGCCGATCGCTAAGTCGCTGACGGAAATGCAAGGCGGCGAAATGTTCGTGAAATCTGAGGTTAACGCGGGGTCGGTGTTTAGCATTACTATCCCTACACAACCCGGTGCGGAGCCGCAAGAAGAAGATGACGATGCGCCAGCTAAAGTCAGTGAGAACGGCAACACCAGCCTTGATGAAGATACGGTCATCCCAAGTACGGGTATGTTAACGCCGCCAGAGGAAGGCGACGAGCAAGAGAAACGCCCTGATACGCAACCGGCACGCATCACCACCACATCAGAAGTCAGTACGGTGCCGCCGGGCGCGAAGCGCACCGTGCAAAACAAGCGCGAAGTGTTGTTGATCGAAGATGATAAGACGATGGTCGATCAATTCCGCCGGGCGCTGCAACGTGAAGGCTTTGAAGTCCAAACGGCGGATCATCCCGCTTATGCTGAGGCGATGGCAAGCAACCTACGGCCTAACGTCGTTGTGATGGATGTCAACTTTGGCGGTGAGCAAGGCTGGAACATCTTGGAACGGTTGAAAGACCGTGATGACACCTTCGACATTCCGGTGATCGTTGTGACGTTGAGCAACGAAAGTGAACGCGCCTATAAGCTAGGGGCGCATACCTTCATCCAACGGCCATTTGACCCGGCAGACCTACAAAAAGCGGTCTTACAGGCGGAAAAAGAAAGTAATATGGATCGCATCTTGATTATTGACGATCAAGCGTCTGATGTGCGCTTGTTGACGCAACTGCTCAATGAGAACGGTACCTATCGCGTATTCAGTGCGGATAACGGGATTGAGGGTATTTCGTTGGTCGCCCGCCGCCGCCCGAATCTCATCATCCTGGACTTGCGTATGCCGGAGATGGACGGCTTTGCCGTACTGCAAGAACTCCGCGATAATCCAGAGACGGCGAATATCCCGGTGCTGGTCGTTACAGGCGAAATAGACCTGAAATCTGATGAACAGCAAAAACTGTCGAATGTGCGTGTCCTGCACAAAACGGACATCAGCGAAGAAGAATTCCAGGCGTTTATCGACGATGTACGCAATCAATTAGACGCACAAGAGGAATAGAAATACCGTGCTTACAACATCATCTACCAAGAACATCACCCTAGAATGCACGAATTGTGCGACTAAGACCGACTTCCACGAATTCACTGGGGCTTGTCCAAATTGTGGCGAGACCTTGGTCGAAGCCCGTTATGATATGGATCAGATCAACGTGCAGCAATGGCTTGCCGACTTGAAAATGCGCCCTGGTAATTTGTGGCGTTATCATGAGGTGTTGCCCATCTATGATACAAACAACGTTGTCAGCTTGGGCGAGGGCGGCACATCCTTGATAAAATCAGAGGCGTTAGCGGCGGCGCTGGGTCTCAAGCATCTTTACATCAAAGATGAGCGTCAAGGACCAACGGGGAGCTTTAAAGATCGTCAAGCGACTGTGGCGATCTCCGCATTGCGCGAGATGGGCGTTGATGAAGTTGTCGTCGCCAGTACAGGCAATGTAGCGATTGCTTACTCCGCGTATGGGGCGCGTGCTGGCATTAAACTGTGGGCGTTCTTCCCAGTGTTGACCCCCAACGACAAAATGCGCGAATCTGCGTTATATGGTGCGGAGATCATCAAGACGACGGGCAATTATGACCAGACGAAGAAACTCGCAGCGCAATTCGCCAAGGCCAAGGGTATCTTTTTGGACAAAGGCATTAAGAGTGTCGCTGCGATTGAAGCGATGAAGACGATGGCCTATGAAATTGCGGAGCAATTGGGCGATCAGCTTGAAGGCGGTAAACGGTGGCGTGCGCCGGACTGGTTCTTGCAAGGGGTGAGCGGTGGCATGGGTCCGATTGGCGTGGGGAAGGGCTTCCGCGAGATGGTTGATTTCGGCTTAGTGGATAAGCTCCCGGCTTTTGGCTTAGTGCAATCTACAGGCTGCGCGCCGATGGTCGAAGCATTCAACCGAGGGCAACGGGTAGCGACTCCTATAGATGACGGGAACACCATCATTGCGACCTTGGCGACAGGTGACCCAGGCCGAGCTTATGAAATTCTCTACGATTATGTGCAAGATAACGGTGGTCACTTTAACTCTGCAACCGACGAGGAAGCCTTTAACGCGATCCGCGTGCTCGCTCGCACTGACGGTATTTCCGTTGAACCAGCGACCGGAGTCACATTCGCCGGGCTGTTTAAGATGGTCCGTGAGGGGGTTATCAAACCGGATGATGTCGTCGTCGTCAATTGCTCCGGTCATACGTTGCCAGTAGAAAAGACGATCTTAGGCGACCAATGGCAGAAATTAGTCGATCTATCCGAAACAGGGGAGATGCCCGCCCTACCCGCACAAGATGATCTTGTTGCCGCATTGGATACAGTAGATGGTGGATCAACCCGGCAGATCGTCATGATTGAGGATAACGAAGATGCCGCCCGTTTGATGAGCCGTATTCTGGAAGCCCGCGATGATTGCGAAGTCCATATGGCGCACAATGGCAAGGCGGGGTTAAGCCTCGTGCGGCGCATCCACCCGGATATTATCATCACGGATTTGATGATGCCTGATGTCGATGGCTTCGAGGTTGTCCGAACGGTGAAGAGTGACCCTGAGTTAACCCATATCCCCATTGTTGTTGTCACGGCGAAAGAATTGACCGTGCGCGAGCAAGAAATGCTCGATGAAACTGCGGATATGGTCATCCAAAAAGGCTCGTTTATCGATGATGCCTTTGTCGAGAAGTTAGTGTCTCGCTTGAATTAACTGTTGGTGGAAGAAATTCAGTTATAATGGGTGCAACACTGCACCCATTTTGCTTGATGGGGGAAATAATGAGCGAAAAACAGACTATTCTCTACATTGAAGACGATCCTGCAAGTCGCCGCTTATTAGAGCGTATGCTCTCCCACGCGGGCTATCATGTTGTTTTGGCCGAGCGCGGCCTCCAAGGGATCGACATGGCACGGCGCGACCGTCCTGATCTGATTCTGACGGATATTAACCTGCCTGACATCAGCGGGACTGAATTAACGACGGCGCTGCGCAACGACGATAAATTTATTGATACGCCTATTGTCGCATTGACTGCACAGGGTAATTTAGATCATTCTATGGCGATGGCAGCAGGTATCACTGGGTTTTTGACCAAGCCTGTTGATATTGAAAAACTCCTTGAGCAAATAAAATTTTATCTGGAAGGCGGGCGCGATGAAATTACCAAGCAGGAATTATACGACGCGCAAGTCCAATACACACGCGATGTCGTCTCCCGTTTGGAAACGCGCATTCGGTCATTAGAGCGCGCTAACGCCTCTTTGCTCAAGCTCGATAAGATGAAAGAAACGTTCCTCCAGATTACGGCGCACGAATTGCGCACCCCCTTGACGCTGGTCTATGGGTATGCGCGTCTGCTAGAAGACCACGAACCGCTGCAACAGGTTGAAGGCTATGCTGACCAAGTGCAACCTCTGTTGGAAGGCTTGAGCGGTTCTATCGCTCGGATGCAGGACATGATAGAAGAAATTCTCATCATGAGTCGCGTTATGACTAACCAGATTGACCTCACGCTCTCGCCTACAAACTTGGCTGGTGTCGTCCAATCTGCTATTAAAGGTTATGAAGGTGCGATCACTGACCGTGAACTCACCGTACACATCAACCCTGATGAATGGCCACGTCGGATGCAAGCGGATGGAACTTTATTGCGCCTGGTTATAGGCAATCTCTTGAGTAACGCGATTAAATACACGCCTAACGGTGGTC
>DAOTTT010000456.1:0-8021 GCA_034437635.1 Anaerolineae bacterium
GCGACCGGGTATCGGCGCGAAAAAGGCCAAGTGACAGATACGCCCGCCGTTGCGGTGCTTGTTCAACAGAAGAAGCCCATCGCCGCCCTTAACGATGAGGACATGGTGCCAGAGACTATCGACGGTGTGCGCACCGATGTGATCGAAGTCGGCTACTTGCAAGCGATGGGCACTGCCATCCCCGACTTAAGCGCAAAGGGGCGCTACCGCCCCAATATCCCCGCCGGGGTGAGCATCAGCCATTACAAAGTCACCGCCGGGGTAATCGGCGCAGTCGTCAAAGATCGCACCACAGGCGAACGCTTGATCCTCTCGAATAATCACGTATTGGCGAATGCAAACGAAGCCGTCGCGGGCGATCCCATTTTACAACCGGCCACACTCGACGGGGGCGAAAACCCACAAGACGCTGTGGCAACACTGGCGCGGTTCATCCCGTTGATCTACGTGGAAGGCGATGTCAAGCCACCGCCACAACCCAACGATGAGCCGAAAACGCCCGTCAAAAGCGGCGGGGATACGGGTTGCGATGTAGTCGATGCGTTTGTCGCCATCGGCAATATGTTCGCCCAACTCAGTGGGTCACAAAAGCGCGTCACCGCGAGCGCGGCACAACCCACCGCTGCCAGCGCCCAAAACGCCAAAGATAACGCTTTAGATGCCGCCCTCGCCAAGCCGAACATCGATGGTATGTTCGAGACAGAAATTCGCAACATCGGCAGGCTCAACGGCACCGCCACACCAGAGCTTAACATGCAGGTCATCAAAACCGGGCGCACCACTGATACCACCACCAGCAAGATCACATTGCTTAATGCAACCGTGAGCATCGCCTACAACACCAGCCAAGGTGTACGCAACGCGCAGTTCAGCGGCCAGGTGATTTGTGATGTCTTTAGCCAGCCGGGGGATTCCGGCGCGTTGGTGGTCGATCAAGCGACGAATAAGGCCGTCGGCTTACTGTTCGCCGGGTCTACTTTGGCGAGCATCTTCACACCAATTGACGTAGTATTAAACGCCTTAAACGTAGATTTGGAGGTTTAGTTACGATGCGCGATGACGAACGTTTTAGCCAAATCAGCGATGTGCAAGCGCGGCACGCCCCGGCGCTGATGCAAAAACCCCACGTTATCGGCGTGGGGATCGGCAATAAAAAGGTCAAAGGCCAGGCGACGGGCGATCTCGCTTTGGTCGTCATGGTCGATGAAAAGCTGCCACTTGCGCAGCTTGCGCCGGATGAGGTCTTACCCCGTGAGTTGGATGGGGTACCCGTCGATGTGCAAGCAATGGGCGGCGGATTTAAAGCGGAATAAGTCACGATTTTGTCACGAAAACGTCACACAACCTTGCCACAATGAGGGTGTTCTTGTAAATCAGATTGAGAGAAGATGCGATGAACACTTTACGCAAACGGACACCAATTGTGATGCTGCTCATGGCGACTTTGCCGACTACGAAGCCGCAGTCAACGAAATCGTGAGCAATATCACGCTCGAAGCCATCCCGGAAGAAGACGCTTAAAACCTACCCTCATCTAAAAAAGCCCTCATGCAAGAGGGCTTTTTGCGTTATGTGCGGAAGAGGCTCCGCATGAAGAACCAGAGATTGGCGGGGCGCTCCGCGAGACGACGCATAAAATACGGATACCACGCATCCCCAAATGGCACATACACCCGCGTCTTATAACCAGCAGCGACTAACTCCAACTGGCGCGATGTGCGAATACCATAGAGCATCTGGAACTCGTAGCCCGCGTTAGGAACCTGATACTGTTCAATTGTTTCAAACGCTGCTTGGATCATGCGTTCGTCGTGGGTGGCAATGTCCAGATACGCCGGGGGCGTTTGCGGTAGATAATCACCGAGAATGTCGATAAATTGTTGGTCAACATCGGCCTTATCGCTGTAGGCGATCGCCGGCGGCTCTAAGTATGCGCCTTTGACGATGCGAATATGAGCGCCTTCTGCGGCTAATTCGCGCATGTCGTCGCGTGTGCGCTTGAGCGTCGTCTGTACCACCGTTGCCACGTTATCAAAGCCATATTCATCGCGCATGGTGCGGTAAATGCGTAAGGTCACATCGGTATAATAGCTGCTTTCCATGTCGATGGTCACGCCGATGCCATGCGGTTTGGCGGCGGTCAGGATGTGGCGTAAGTTCGTCACGCACAAATCCTCGCTGATGTCTAAGCCCATGTGCGTTAACTTGAGCTACACACTCGCCTTTAAGCCATCTTGATGAATGTGTTCGATCAAGGCTTTGTACGTATCAACAACGGCCTCGGTGTCTTCCGCCTGGCTGACGCTCTCGCCGAGATAGTCCAACGAGACCAATAAGCCCTGTGCATTGAGGTCGCGGGTGACTGCCAACGCCTCATCGAGCGTTTCCCCGGCGACAAAGCGCCGCGCAACCCGCCGTGCTAAAAAGAAATGTGTCACCAGCGCACGCGCCCATTTCGCCTCAGACAAATAGAGTAAAAATTTTCGCAACATCTGCTTTGCCTTTTTAAGCATATTGTCCAATATATTTTGGGCAATTGCCACATACCGTCCATTAAATGGACTGATCGCAAACAAAAACGCTGCTTTGCAGCAGCGCCTCGTCAGCTTAACCCGTTTCGGTAATTGTGGTTTGACAATTACCACACTGCCAAAGATGAACAACCTCCGGCATGGCTGAGGCTGGTCAACATGGCCTTACGGTTTCCCGCAAGCCACCCGCTGAAGCGGGTGGTCGTTGACCTTCTCGGCCACCTTGGGCGGCCAACGTTGATCGCCCAGATAAGTAAAGGTGGTGTGTTCTTCACAGGTTGGACAAGTACGTTTGCATTTGGCAACCGGAGGGGGTTGTACTTGCAAAGGCTGCGTATCCCCGTTGATGAGTATCATAAATGCCCTTAAGATGATAAAAAATAATTGCTCTTATTTATCATACGCTATTTGTGGCAAAAAGTTGTCAACAATTTGAAAAAATCAGGTTAGGGCACTCAAACCTTCGGCCATAAACCGCAGCGCGACGATCAACAAAAATACGCCATACATCCGTTTGACCGTCTTGGACGGCAAGCCAATGGCGATACGTGCGCCGAAGATCGCGCCGAACATCAGGCCGACAGCGACCAAACCGGCTACCGGAATATCCAACTTGCCGCTATTCCCGGCGACTAACACGCCCAGGATGCCCACCGGCAGCAGCAGCGCCCCCAACGACGTACCGACGGCTAACTTTTGATCGTAATGGAGCAAGACCGTCAACGCTGGCACGATAATCGCGCCGCCACCGATGCCAAATAAGCCCGACGCGACACCCGCCACCAAGCCAACCAAGAGCGTAACATACCAAGGCGTATCCGGTATATCGAGCGATTCTTCTGCTTCTTTTGCTTGGTCTGTAGGGAGTGAGTCTGCTTCATCTTGCCGCCATTCCGCATAGAGTACACGCGGTTGTGCGAAGCGCCAGCCGACCCATAACAAGAAGAGGCCATAGATACCGGTCAGTAGTTCCGGGGCGCTTGCATCCAAACGGAGGTTGATCCACACGCCGACGGGCGCGGTGATGAACAACCCAAGCGCGATCAACACAGACTCGCGGATGCGCAATAAGCCCTCGCGCCAGTACGAAATGACGGCGAAAATCCCTACCGGCAGCAACAACGCGCCCAGTGATGTATTCGTCGCCTCTGATGTGGTAAAGCCCAGGATAATCGACAAAGCGGGGACGATTATGACCCCGCCGCCGATACCAAACATCCCGGAGAGGACACCCGCCCCCAAGCCGACCAACAATAAGCCTAACCATTGTTCAGGCATAATAGGATTGATCCTTTGTGTGATGTGCATGTGAGGGTTAATTGTGGCGCTTCCCCAGTGTGTATGCAATCACCAATAGACCAATGCGCTATTCTTCCACCATCAGCCAGCGATAACCATACGGCGGTAATTCCACCGCTGCGCCGACTTCAATTTCTCCATCAAACACATCTTGATACTTGCCTTCAGGCAATTCAATCATTACGTCTTCTTCTTTGAGGTTATGCAGCGCCAGCAAGCGCCCATTATCGACATCATCACGGTAAAATGCCATAATATGCACGGGTTGATCGTCCAACCAGAGGAGCTTACCCCGTGCTAGCATCCGCAGTTGCTTACGGGTGTGGAGCATATCGCGGACGGTGTACAACAAGGAGTGCGGTGTAATCTCTTGTACAAGCACGTTCACCGAGCCATAACCATAATCCGGCCCGCTGACCGGAGGCGCGTAGAGATTTTCAATCGGCGCAGTGGAGAAACCGCCGTTTTCGCTATCGTTCCACTGCATCGGCGTGCGGACACCGTTCCGGTCATCCAGCGCGATGTTATCCCCCATGCCGATCTCATCGCCATAATAAAGTACCGGCGCACCGGGCAAAGTCAGCAGCAAGGAGTGCAGCAATTCCACACGTCGCCGGTCGCCGTCCATCAACGGGGTTAAACGCCGCCGAATACCCAGGTTCAGGCGTTGACGCGGTTCTTTCGCGTAGAAATCCCACATAAACTGACGTTCTTCTTCCGTGACCATCTCTAGCGTTAATTCGTCGTGATTGCGCAAGAAGGTCGCCCATTGGCAGCCCGGCGGGATGGGTGGCGTAGCCGCTAGAATGTCAACAACGCTGCTGCGGTCTTCCCTGGCCAGCGCCATGAACAAGCGCGGCATCAGCGGGAAGTGGAAACACATATGGAATTCATCGCCATCGCCAAAGTATGGCAGCAATTCCTCCGGCCACTGGTTGGCCTCTGCCAAGAGCACTGCTTCGGGGTATTTCTGATCAATGTATGCCCGCATCTCTTTGATGTACTCGTGTGTTTCCGGCAGATTTTCGCAGTTGGTGCCCTCACGTTCGTAGAGATAGGGCACTGCATCCACGCGAAAGCCATCAATGCCCATTTCCATCCAATAGTCAATGATGTTCAGCATTTCCTGACGGACATTGGGATTATCATAATTGAGATCAGGTTGATTGCTGTAAAAACGATGCCAATAATATTCGCCACTATATTCATCATACGCCCAGTTGGATTCTTCCGTATCCACAAAGATGATGCGTGTATCGTTGTAGCGGTCGGGGTCATGGCTCCACACGTAATAATCACGCAACGGGGAGTCTTTGCTCCGGCGGGCTTCCGCGAACCAGGGATGTAAATCTGAGGTATGGTTGACGACCAGATCAAGGATAATCTTCATATTGCGGCGGTGAATTTCATCCACCGTGAGCTTAAAGTCTTCCATCAAACCATAACGCGGGTCAACACCGTAATAACTGGAGACATCATAGCCATCATCGCGCAGCGGTGACGGGTAAATGGGGGTCATCCAAATGCAATCTACGCCTAGCCATTCCAGATAATCTAAGCGGCTGCGTAGCCCGATAAAATCGCCCCAGCCATCGCCATTACCATCAGCAAAAGCGCGGGGATATAATTCATAGAAAATTGCCGTTTCGTACCAATTCATCAACTACTCCAAAATCTAAAAAAATACCCGGTATAACACCGGGTATTTTAATCCGTTATATCTTCGGTGCAACTATCAACCGCCCTTGACGGAGCCAGCCAACAAGCCGCGCACGAAATAACGCTGCAATGAGAAGAATACAACCAACGGCACAATCATCGTGATGAACGCACCAGAGGTCAAAACAAACCAGTCCTGACCACGCGAACCGACCATCTCCGACAAACGCGACGTGACCACAGGCTTATCACCCAAGAACACGAGCGCCACGAGGAGGTCGTTCCAAACCCACAAGAACTGAAAGATGGCGAACGATGCCAGCGCCGGAACCGACAACGGCAGCACCAAGCGCAAGAAGATCGTGAAGTGCGATGCCCCGTCAATGGAGGCCGACTCGATCAACTCACGCGGTAAGCCGGAGATGTAGTTCCGTAACAAGAACACCGCCAGCGGCATACCAAAGCCGGTATGTGCCAGCCACAAACCCAAGAACGTCCCGTTGAGGTCTAAGTCCGTGTAGATATTCAACAGCGGGATAAAGGCCACCTGCAACGGCACCACCATCAAGCCTACGACGATGACGAACAGCACCCGCCGCCCAGGGAACTCCATCCAAGAGAACGCATACGCTGCAAACGCTGCGATCGCAATCGGGATGATGGTCGCCGGGATGGATACCGTCAAGCTGTTGATAAACGCTTGGTCCATGCCGTCTTCTGTCAGCACGAATTCGTAGTTATCCAGCGTGACGAACGGGTTTTGGATGTCGTAGCGATAGCTGATCTGACCGTTAAAGTCTTCGCTCGCAGTGATCTCGTAGCTACCGTTTTCTTGTACCTTCAACTCGCCAAAGCCGGAGATAATCTGCGTTTCGCCGGAATCACTGGTGACCACACGCCCACTCCGGCGGACCGCTTCGTATTCCAACGTAAACGGCAAGTCCATCACGTTATCAACTTCGTTAGTCAACTCAATGGAGCTTGTCGCGCCGCGTGTTTCTAGCTCAATCGTCCCATCCGGGCTGATAAAGGCAAACGCGACGGTCAAGTTCAGGCGTTCCCCATAGGGCGCATAGCGATAGATCGCCTCAAAGGGCGGCTCGGTCGCTTCTTCAGGGATGACCAACTCGAACATATCAGCGAAGTCGGCATAGGCTTCGGCGGCTTCAAACGTATATTCGCCGTTTTCCTGTACGGTCACAATACCGATGTCATCAATTTCTACGGGTTCGCCGTAAGCATCAATGTCTACATCATCTTCTAAGAGGTCAACGACGTATTCATCTTCGACAATCTCTAGACCTTCGATGAGATAGCGCATAGTGAAGGGCGCTTCTTCTTCCACATCACCCAATACTTCGATCACACCGTTGAAGCCTTGGACTTGTTCAATCGACACTTCACCGTCTTCGCCGACGGTAATGGTCGCCACGCCGGGGATTTCCACCGGCTCATCAAAGGCTGGAATGGTGATGTCACTCAGGACGCTAGTCACGCCGAAGTTGGCGACGGTGGCATCCGGGAACCCACTCGGCGCTTCCGCCAGCAGACGGCTATTGCCAAAGATACCCAGGGCATAGGTGCTATCGCCCGCCGTGTATTCTGTGTTGACCACTGTGACAAATTCGCCTGTCGGGGAGATGCTATACGAGCCATCCGCATTGATGCGCACATCGCCAAAGCCCAGCACATCTAACGTGCCGCCAGCATCACTGGTCAGCAGCGGGCCATCATCGACAATCACGAAGTCAATATTTACCGGGAAGGATACGCCCAAAGTGTCAGCAACTTGCAACTCGCCGGTGAAGTTACTCGCCGGTTCAAAGTTGAAGTCCAGGTTTTCGATTTCCACCCGTAGCGAACCGACAAATTCGCCTTCACCTTCTACAAGATCACCTGGATCATTGATAAAGAAGCTGGTATCAAATTCGTTGATCTCGATCTCGCCACTTCCCACCACATTGCCCCCGGCATCCAGGATATCATAACTGAGGGTTTGCGGTAGGGTTTGTGTGGGTTCACTCGTCACGACGACATCACCGTTAAAGCCTTCCGCTGTGCGGAAGCTACTAGCGATTCCGCCAATGGTGACGTTCATCGTACCAATATCAGGCAAGGTCAGCGGCATGTCGTAGCCTTCGAGCGATGCTCGCCCGGCCACCGAGTTCACCTGAAAGGCGCTAATGTCGGATTGGGCGAGTTGTTCTTCAAAGGTCTCTTGCCCGGCCAACACGACAATGGTGCTACCAGGGGCAAC
The DNA here is from genome assembly GCA_034437635.1 of Anaerolineae bacterium. GTDB lineage: Bacteria > Chloroflexota > Anaerolineae > Aggregatilineales > Phototrophicaceae > J038. The sequence continues at coordinate 7,747 of DAOTTT010000456.1, forward strand.
CCGCGAGCGCCCCAGGTTAATCGGGCCTTCTTCCGGCATTTCCGCTTCAACATCAATGCTCTGCGCCAATGTGCCGGAACCTTGGAGCAACGTCCACCAACCGCTGGAATTGATGTCGTTAGGGGTACGCACAGAACTAACGAGCAAGCCAATCGTCGGCAAGCTCCACAGGAAACAAATGAGTACAAGCGCCGCTTGTACCAGCGTATTCCCGAAGGTGCGCCCCAAAATCATCTGTAGCATCGATGACTTGGTGCCATCGTATTGTGTTTCTT
>DAOTTT010000457.1:0-7447 GCA_034437635.1 Anaerolineae bacterium
GTTCTGGCACACTGTCCTCAACTTCTGATAAGGGTGTACGCGGTACTGCTGTATTCGGCAAATCACCACCACCATCACCGCCACATCCAACCAACAAACCAGCCAAAAGACTCATTATGACTATCAATCTCATGGTAATACCTTCCTATGAACTGCCGAGAATAATCAGCCGAATTAACCAAACCATAAGCAAGATCAACGCCAAAATGCCAAAACCCAGGTAAATCCTGACCAATGGTGTTGGCTCTGGCTTTTCTCCCACTGTGCCCACCATCGCAAACCACCCCACAACATACATTGTCAAGCCAATGGCAGCAGTGATAAGCGATGGCACAATAATCGTATCTTCTGAGAAGAAAAAACGGATGTAAATATCATCGACCACGCTAAAAACGGCCAGAGTTGACGCTAACGTAAAGACAACGACAATCAACAGGCGAATATAACGTGGCAAAGCGAGTATGTTGTTAACAAGTCCGCGCTGATCTTGATCATTCATCGCCAGGCATCATTCGGTTAATCATAAATTGCGAGCCACGTTCAAAATAATCCCGCATCGTTTGCCGGATAGGATCATTTATACCAACCTCATCAATAGCTTCTAGCATATACTGTAACCATCGATTCCGCTTGTCCAGGTCAATGGCATAAGGCATGTGTCGCATCCGCAAGCGTGGATGCCCGCGCTCAACGATATATTGCGTTGGCCCGCCAAAGTATTGCATGAGAAAAAGATACTGCCACCGTTTGCCTGGTTCAAGGTCTTCAGGGAATATAGACCGCAGTATTGGGTCGGCTTCAACCTTAGCATAAAAAATATCAACAAGCCGCTTAAAAGTGGCTTCGCCACCGACTTGTTCAAAGATTGTCGGTTCATCCTGGTTCACAAGATTTCCTTATCAATAATTTTGACTGGACAATTAGGCTCACAAAGGTAAAATCCTTGAGCATGTCTATTATAACGAGTCTCACATCTGTAAGGGAGCATCTGATGAAAAGAATCATGCGCGGAGTTGGCATTTTCCTGCTCCTGACGCTGATTATCATCCCGGCGAGTGTCTTCGCCCAGGATGACGATACTAGCGACGATAGCACATTCACCATTGCTGGCTCACGCTTAGTGACCGAAGCACTACGATCTTTTATCACGGCCAGCGAGGTTGAATTTGATGCCGAGTTTAGCCCGAACGGTACGGGCAATGGGTTTGCGGACTTCTGCAATGGCAATACCGCTATTACAGGCGCCACCCGGCCTATTTCTGTACAAGAAGAAACTTTTTGCAATACTGCCGGGGTGGAATATGCGGAGTATCGCGTTGGGTTTAACGCCATCGCCGTCATTACCCATCCTGACCTCACATTTGCTGAGTGCCTAACCCCCGGCGATCTCACCACAATTTTTGCCCCCAGTGCACAAAATCAAGTTGTGGATTGGGCGCAAGTCGGCCTGGAAACGTTGGAAAGCACACCACTTACTGCTGCGATCCCGGCACAAAACACAGCCGCCTTTGCGCTGTTAGATGCGCAGGTGGATGGCTTTGGTCTACGCACCGACGTTGAAAACGTGGCCGACAATGACGAAATTATCGAATTTGTCGCCAGCACCTCCGGCGCGATTGGCATTGTGCCATTCAGCGAACTTAACGATGCAAATGTCCAACTTGTTCAAATCCAAAATGAAGATTTAAGTCTTTGCATCACCCCAGAAATCGAGACAATCGAAACAGGGGAATACGTTTTAACCAATGAACTGCTCGTATATGTCAACTTAGCTACGATGGGACAAGCCGGGCTGCAAGAAGTCTTGAGCGTGGTTATTGACGCTGATGCAGCAAGTGTCTTGACGGATGTGGGCATCACCCCACCCTCGCAAGACACATATGACACCAACCAAGCCATTCTCGCCGGAGAAGTCGAACCAGGCCGTCAGTTTAGCCGCGACTTGGTTGCGTTTGAAATCCCGGCCAGTGTTAACGGCACGCTGACCATCGGCGGCGCAGCATCACTCGCTAACTATGCCAATAGCACGACATCAGCGTTTAACGCCGATTACCCCGGTGTAACGTTTCAAGTCAACGTCGAAGGTCAATTGGCGGGCATCCGTCGTTTTTGCAGTGGCGAGCTTGACGTGATGGTCATCAACCGTGACCTAACCGCAGAAGAGCAAACACTTTGCGAAAACAACACGATTACACCAATCACGTTAGATCTTGGTGGGCAGGCTATCGTCTTGCTGGGGCATGATGATGACGCTTACCCAAGTTGCTTGACCCCTGAGCAAGTCTTGACCATCTGGCGGACAAACGCCAATGCGCCCGAAACATGGGTAGATGTCGATGAGAGCTTCCCGGACGAAGCCCTCACACTGCTTGCACCTACACTCGGCCGCTTTGACTACACCGACATTCTACTCTCCACAGGCAGCGGGCCAGCCCAACCCATCCGCTTGGATGTTGCAGAAAACCGTGACGATCCGCTCTATCGTACGGCTGCGGTGGCACAGGTTCCCGGCGGCCTCACTTACATGAGCTGGACGGATTACCAAGATGTGCTGGAAGCTGAACAAGATAGTGGCGTTCGGTTGATTGATATAAATGCAGATGGCGACTGCATCTCACCGACTGAAGGAACCATCGCCAGCCTCAGTTATCCGTATAGCATCGCCGGCAAGCTCATCATCAGCCAAAGCGCACTTGCCCGCACGGAAGTCCAGAGCTTTGTCTGGTATCTATTCCAGGATAACAACTACTTCCTGTACAATAATGCAGGCTTAGTGGGCATTACGTTCGGGGATCTAACCGACATCCGCGACGGCTTACAAGAGACATTTGAAGTTGCGACAACAGCTGGTTTAGAGGCCGCGCCGACGGTCAACACCAGCGGGACAACCAACTTCGGCCCGCCGCTGCCATTTGAAGTGTTCTCCCCAAATGCACCAGAGGAAGCAGACGAAGAAGAAGTTGAGGCGGAAGTCACCCCAGAGGCAACGGAAGAAGCTGAATAACACCTCATAATTTAGTCACAAAAACGGAACACTCTTGCCTTTGATGGCAAGGGTGTTTTGTTTTGCAGTATGTTATACTGCATACGCTTATCATTGAATTTAGATTGGAGCCTTTATGCGCGGCGAACTGGTCGCCATTGACTTAGAAACGACTGGCTTAGACATTCAAAATGACTCCATCATTGAAATTGGTGCCGTGCGAATGGTCGATGGCAAAATCACCGCAGAATATAGCACCTTCGTAGACCCTGAAATACAGATTCCAGCATTAATAACACAGATCACAGGCATCAAACAAGATGATGTAACGGGCGCTCCCCGTATCCAAGATGTTTTACCACAAGTGAGCGAATTCGTGCGTGGTGCGCCGGTCATCGCCCACAACATCCGGTTTGATATGGGGATGCTGCAAGAGCGTTACCAAATTCTGCAAGACATCATCCGCATTGACACATATGAGTTAGCCTCTGTTCTTATGCCGACGGCTGAACGCTATAATCTGACAAGTCTTACACAAGCCTTTGGCATCGAGCTAGAAAATGCACACCGTGCCCTAGACGATGCGCGAGCTACTGCCCTGCTCTATTGGGGCTTATGGGAAAAAATGCTCACCATGCCGACTGCGATCATTGGGCAAATTAACCAAGCCGCTGAAGGCTTAGATTGGGCAGCGACGCATGTCTTTAAAGCCGCATATCCACTAACACAACGCCAACCAGAAAGCAAAAAGGCAACCATAGGTGAGCTAACAAGCGACACACCATCGCTACAAGTGAGCGATCAGCCAGCACAGCCTATTGATTTAGGTGAAATCGAAGCGTTGTTCGCCATAGATGGACCTATTGCAGAACACATCGAACACTATAAGCCGCGTGAACAGCAGGATACAATGGCGCAAGCGGTTATTAATGCCTTTAACCTTAAAGATCATCTTCTCATAGAAGCTGGCACGGGCACCGGCAAATCGCTAGCCTACCTGCTACCGGCGATCCTGTGGGCAACGCGCAACAATCGCCGGGTTGTGATCTCCACCAACACGATCAACCTGCAAGATCAGCTTATCAATCAAGACATACCCAAAGCACGACAGATTTTAAACATTCCGTTTACATCAAGTGTGCTCAAGGGCCGAGCGAATTACCTCTCGCCTATGCGCTTACAAGCTGCACTTAAGCGCCGGGCTGGTAGCATTATAGAAATGCGCGTTCTGGCTAAAATCTTGATTTGGCAATTGGAAGACAACACAGGCGAAAAGAGCAAAATAAGCCTGCGTGGGCCAGAAGAACATGCTATCTGGGCGCTGCTGAGTGCAGAAGACGATTACTGTAACGATGAGGCAAACATCATCCGGTCGCCATTCTGCCGCGCCAGGCAACAAGCGGAAAAAGCCCACATTCTCATCGTCAATCATGCCTTGTTAATGTCCGATACGCAATCACCCAATAGCGTATTACCAACATATGACTATTTAATTGTCGATGAAGCCCATCAACTCGAAGAAGCCATCACTCATAGCATGACCTACCGTATTGACACGACCATGCTACAAAATCAGCTTGATTATCTTGGGAGCACCAAGCGTGGTATTTTAGCGGAAATTTTGCACGTTCTGCGCGATAGTGAAACGGATAAAAACACGCTCAAAGTTGAGCGCTTTATCCAAAGCCTGGATGAAGCGACAACGGAGATGAAAGCCCACATCACAGCGTATTTCCGCAATATCCTACGCTTTGTAGAAGACGTGAGAAGTAATCGCAGCAAAGAATATCTAACGATCATCCGCATTGAGCCATCCCATCGTGCCCGCGCTATCTTTATGCAAATACAAGATCGCTGGCAAACGCTATCAGAATTTTTTGATGTGCTCACGGATGCACTCAAACGCTTGACCAAATCGCTCGCACGATTCATGCAGGCCAATCGTCAGCAGGAATTTGTGCGCTCATTAGACATCATCATAAGCAAGTTGACCGAAACACAGACCCAATTGAGAGAATTCGCTATCCCGACAAGTGACAATATCATTCACTGGGTCAGCATCGGCCAAAACGACGAATTACCCAGTGTAAACAGCGCCCCACTGCATGTCGGGCGCATCCTACAAGATATTCTGTGGGATCAAAAGCAAGCTATCGTGATGACCAGCGCCACGCTACAAACACAAAATAGCTTCACATTTTTACAAGATCGGCTTTCCGCTGATGCCATTCACACTTTGGATGTCGGGTCTCCCTTCGACTACAAAGAAAACACCCTGCTTTACTTGCCCCAGGACATCCCAGAGCCAGTGGATCGTAAAGGGTATCAACAAACCATTGAACGTGCGATCATTGAACTCGCCGCCGCACTCAACGGGCGCGTGTTGGCCTTGTTCACCAGCTTTAACCAATTGCGTAATACAGCCCAAGCCATTACCCCACGCCTCGCACTGGGGAATATCACCGTTTACGATCAAAGTGACGGCACCAGCCGAGAAAACCTACTTGACGGGTTTAAATCAACCGAGCAAGCGGTTTTACTGGGCACACGCAGCTTTTGGGAGGGCATCGACATCCCCGGTGATTCACTCAGCGCATTGGTCATCACTCGATTACCATTTGTACCGCCGTCATCACCCGTCCACGCCGCCCGTGCTGATACCTATAATGACTCATTTGCTGAATACAATTTGCAGGATGCTATTCTGCGTTTTCGGCAAGGGTTTGGCCGTTTAATCCGAAAAGACACTGATCGTGGTATCGTCGTCGTACTAGATGCCCGTATCAACAGCCGCAGCTATGGCCGCGCATTCATTGATGCCCTGCCCGAATGCACCATTAAGCGGAGTTCCCTTGACGAGTTGGCACATACAGCCAAAAATTGGTTAGATCGCTAAGTGTAAGGAGGACCTATGCGTACACCAACAGGTAAAGAATGCAAACACTATTATCAAGACTTTCATCGTGGACGCGATGTGCAAGAATGCCGCCTGGCGAAATCGAACCCGGACTCACTACCCTGGCGGCCTGAAGACTGCGCCCGCTGTCCGGTGCCAGATATTTTGAACGCTAATGCTAGTCCAGATATGGAGCTTAAGCTCACGATCACTTCACGATTTATGGGCTTTGGCCGTAAAATTGAAATTAGCGCCTGGGATATTCGCCGCAATAAGCCGATCGAAGACCCATTCGTTGGCATTCCGTCCGATAACCCAGGCTTGGACATCTTCCGCCAAGCGTTAGAAGATAAAGACGATGATTAAAGCCGTCTTGTTAGACCTGGACAACACGCTGATAGAAAATCCTGATAAGCCATTCGCTATCGGCTTTTTACGGCTTCTTTCCGAGTTTTTACGACCACATTGGGGAAAAAGAGACTACATTAGCCTTTACCGCGATGGTCTGCGTAAAAAGCAACCGTTGCAAAAAAGCAATTGGGAACGGCTCATCGACCACTTCGCGCAAACCGTCCAGCAGCCCTACCCAGCAGTTGAACAGGTCTTCCAAGACTTTTATAAGGCATGTTACCCGAACCTGAGCGCGCACATCACACCCATAAAAGGCGCGCAAGAACTCATTGACGCACTTCGTGCAGAGGGTTTCGCTGTTGTCATAGCCACTAATCCACTATACCCGCTGTGGGGGGTGCAACAACGTCTCCAGTGGGGCGGCATTGACGATAACCCGGATAACTATGCCTTCATCACTCACGCGGGGAATATGCATTTTACCAAGCCTAACGCAGCCTATTATGCTGAAGTAATCGCCCGGATAGGCATCGAACCGGACGAAGCGATTATGTTTGGCGATGGCTTGGAAAATGATATACAAGCAGCTAATGCCATTGGCATCCATGCCGTATATAACCCACAGCCTGACCGTATCATGCCCTTTGTTGACGAACAACGCATCCCACTAACGCGCCAACCAACCATGATTAAACCGCAGTATATCGGCAACATCGGCGCATTATTTGGTATGCTTCAACCTGTAGCCGAGCATCATTGGCATCAACACCCAGACCCTAACGAGTGGTCACCTATGCAGATTGTCTGCCACCTGGTGGAAAGTGAACAAAACACCCAACGCCCGCGCTTAGAGCGCATCATTCAAGAAGATAATCCATTCATCACCCCACCCAAAAGTCCACCACCACCTGGAGAATTCAACTGTTGGACCCGAAACGGTTATGATGTGGCTTTAACGTTCAAGCAGGAGCGAGAAAAGACACTCGCCATTCTCGATGCACTCTCTACAGAACAATGGCAGCGCCCAGCACGACATAGCATCTTCGGGCCGACGACACTGCTCGAAATGGCGCAATTTACCGCCCAGCACGACCGACTACACCTTGAACAACTGTGTCAAACCGTCGGCAAATGCGAGTAAATAACGATTTTTAGTAACTACTCAGGTATGCTCTGATTTGCTTACTGCCCCGGTTCAAAACCGGGGGCTAGCCCAC
>DAOTTT010000458.1:0-4353 GCA_034437635.1 Anaerolineae bacterium
AGTGCCTATATATTCGCCCGTAACGGAGCCACGTTTTAGTGGCTAAGGCTGGTCAACATGGGCTTTTACAAGCCACCCGATTTATCGGGTGGTCGTTGACCGTCCATAAACTCCATTGGTTTTTCTAAGATGACGACACCTGTCGCATCCGCGCCGATTAAGCTCGCTAAAGACGGCTTGTAAGTCAAAATAGGAAAGTGATAATCCGCAAAATCGACCATCAGCCGATCTTGTAGCATCTTAGGCACTTCCGCCAAGCCACGTTGCCCTTGCAAGATCACCGCGTCTTCGATGTCGGTAAACTCCACGACGAACTCCAACAGGCGCTCGACCGCTTGCGCTGCTGTGCGGATCTTTTCAATCGGCAGAAATTCCCCGTCTTCGAGCGTCAAGCAGGGCACCACACCGAGCATTTCGCTCAGTTTGGCATGGGACGGCGCGAGAATTTTACTTTGCATCAACGTTTCAACATCCTTAGCGGAAAAAATCGTGTAGATGCGATCCACAGCACCTCGAATAATCCGCTCGACTTCTTCAGCATCCGTCTGTTGGATGATGGCTTCTAAGGCGACATTGACCAATATCCCCTGTGCCGCGTCGATCAATCGCGTATCCAACAAGGTAATGCCGGTATAGCCCATCTGCGCGGCGGCGGCGTTGGCGTTGTGCCAGTTGGCTTTCAGTTGACGCGATGGCAGCAAGGCCACCACATGCTTACCCTCACGCGCAATCGCCCGAAACGTATCGAGATAGTTATCCATCGTGGGCGGCTTGATGACGAAACGGGTGCCTTCCAGCATAAAATGTAGCACGTCCTCCGCGTGGATGTCTGTATCTTCGCGTAAGGTCATACCGTTGATAACCAGCGTATTGGGGATGATGGTCAAGTCGCTTGATGTCATCACATATGGGTTCGTGAAGTTAGCCGCGCTATCGGTCACGACATGAAATTGGGTCATCGGGCATCCTGGATTTTGATTCGATCATATTTCATTATAGTACAAGGGCACCGGCGGCGGTGCCCCAAGGTCGTTATTCCAGGCTGATGAGATAGGGATAGATCGGTTGTTCGCCGGGAATGATCTCAATATGATGATCGGGATAGATATTTTGCAAGGTCTCGCGCAAGGCTTCCGCTTCTGCCGGGGAGACATCCGCGCCGCTGTAGAGCGTCACCAATTCATAAGCGGCCATATCCGCTTGACTCAACAAGGCGATCACCGCTGCGATGACCGCATCTTCCGCGACGATCAACGCGCCATCTAAAATGCCGATGGCCTGGCCTTCGCGCACCGTCACGCCGTTGACCTCCGTATTGCGGGTGGCATGGGTCACTTCCGCCGTTGTGATGCTGTTGCGCATAGCGTCCATAGCCTCTGCAATCGCATCAACATCGCCGTCAGCGTGCATATCCAAGTAGGGCAGCATCGCGCTCACACCCTGCGGAACGGTCGTCGTCGGCACCACGCGCACGCGCTTATCGCTCTCGTGGGCAGCTTGGCGGGCGGCCATCAGGATATTTTTGTTGTTGGGTAGCAGAATCACCGCGTCGTTTTCCAGCGCGTTGATCGCCTGTAAAAAGTCGTCGGTGCTGGGGTTCATGGACTGCCCGCCGCTGATGACGTGCGCGGCCTGTGCGTCGTAAAAGACCTTTTGCATGGCATCACCACTAGCAACGGCAATTACGGCAACACCCTCCACCCGTTGGATGGTCATCGCTGGCCGCTGGCCGTCGCTGATCGCTTCGTATTGCCGCTGCATGTTTTCCACGACGACATCATCCAGCGCATCACATCGCTGGACGGCATAGCTCAAGGGTTGGCCGGGGTCGTGAACGTGGATGTGAACTTTGATGAGGGCTTCATCCCCCACCACCAGCGTAGACCAGCCCATAGCATCCAGTTCCGCACGGATCATTTGAACATCCATGTCCTGGCCGTGCATCAAAAATTGCACATCGTAGCCATAGCCATCGTCATCATCCGGCGTGAGCGCATCCTGCCAGATGTCGCCAACGGCTTCGCGCTCACTGAGCATCACCGGCAACCCGTTGACCGTCCGCGACATGCCCTCAAGGATGAAGACCAATCCCTGTCCGCCGGAGTCCAGCACGCCCGCTTTTTTGAGCGTGGGCAAAAGCTCCGGGGTACGTTGTAGCGCCGCCTTCGCCGCGTCGATCAGCACATCCAGCGCCGCGCACAGGTCGTCATGGTCGGCGGCATACGCGCTGAGTGCGTCGGCGGCTTCTCTGGCAACGGTGAGGATGGTCCCTTCCACCGGGTCGATGACAGCATCATACGCGGTGGTCGCGGCCTGCTGGCATCCCTGAGCAAAGAGCACCGTGTCGATCACCTCGTCGGCTTTTACGCCATCAGCGAACCCCTTAAGTAGCTGCGATAAAATCACGCCGGAGTTACCACGAGCGCCCAAGAGCGCCCCCCGCGCAAAGGCTTGCGCGACTTCCCCGGCATGGTGGCTTTCCATATGTGCGATGGCATCATGCGCCTTCTGGAGTGTGAGCCGCATATTGGTTCCCGTGTCGCCATCCGGCACCGGGAAAACGTTCATTTGATTGACTTGCTGTTGGTGGTGTTCCAGCCAGGCAAAGCCAGAGGCAAACAACATTTTTAATAAACGGCCATCGCAGACGTGTTCCGCGATTTGCATGAGCTTAACCCAATCTACTTTAGTGTATTTTCAAACAGGCAGATTATAACAATCTTACCTTAAAGATGAATAACACTTGTAATGTGGGAGTGTTGCTTTTTTGGTCGTTTACATCGGCGGGGGGATTTCTTCCGGCAGGCGCTCAAGGTCGGCATCTACGAATACGGAAACGCGCGTTTCATCCTCGGCTATATCCAGCAGCCAGAGGTTAAGCTGAGAGCAAATCTCCGCGCAGATGAGGAAAATCCCCGCCATCAGATACGCCCAGACCATCAACACAATTGCCGTCGTAATACCGCCATAGACGAACTGGTAATTCGCCAAACCGCCTAAGTACGCGGCAAAAACCTGCTTGGCAAGCTCCCAAGAAACCGCGCCCAAGATCGCCGCCGGCCATACGGCATCCCAACTGACATAACGCGACGGCACAAAGCGGAACAGCAAAATAAAGATGACCATGTTCAAGCCGAAAGGCAAGAAGAACGTCCCAATGCGGATCCACACGCTGGAATTCGCCAGCAAGAAGGTATCCGCCAAGCGCAACACGCCCGACGTGATAAACGACGTACCCACAAGCACGATCAAGCCAAAGGTCATGACGAACGCCAATAGACGCTCCTTCCACATGCCCCGGCTGGCCGCTACTTGGAAGATACGGTCAAGTGCGGAGGTCAAATTGCTGAACAAACCCAACGCCGACCACACCAAGCCAATCAACGCGAACAGCCCGAAGCCCGTACCCTGGGCGACCGCCTGCGCGATGCTATCCTGAAACAAGTTGAGCGTGTCGGCATTTTCCGGCAAGAACAAGCGCAAGCCCTCGTAGATTTGCTCACGGGCGACGGTTGGCCCAAGGATCGCACTCACCGCCACCGCGATTAACAGCGTCAACGGAAAAACGGAAAACACCGCGTAATAAGCTAAGGAAGCGGCATTGCGCATCCCATAGCTTTTGAAGTTCAAGAACGCCTGAAGCATATGCACAGGTAAGCGGCGCGTCGCAAAAGGTAGCACCTTCCACTGCGCCTGGATATAGCGTATCGGGGCGGATTGCATCACCGCCGTCCTCACATCACGCCATTTAATCGGCAGATTTAAGGCCATGTCGTTTTCGCTCCATCTTATCGCGTATGACTTCACCATTATTGTCTGTAAACGGGGTGTAAAACCCCCGCCTTCAGGCGGCGTAGACTTTTAGCCATCAGTTCGGGTGTGATGATCTGTCTAGCAATGATAGCGGATTATCCGCCCGGAGGTTATACTTCAGACTATGAATATTTATCGTGCCTACAAGTATCGCATTTATCCGAATCAAGCGCAACAAGAAAAACTGGCACGGCAGTTTAGCTGTGCGCGATACGTGTTTAATATCTATTTGCGAGCGCGAATGGATAATTACGAACAAACGGGCAAAGGGCTAAGTTATTCCGATACGGCAAAACACTTGACGCAGTTGAAAAAGTCGCAAACTTGGCTGAAAACCATCGCCCACTCGCAAGTCTTGCAACAGGCATTGATGGATTTAGACCCAATACGGTTGACTTAAGGATTTTTGCGACAATATGGAAGACTCCCCTGAAAAAAGGTAATATCAGTCAAAATTTGTTAAAATAGAAACCAAACGAGAGCCAGCCAGCGAGTCGAACGATGTATCGCAGAAACAACAAGCACAAACAACAATCGCTC
>DAOTTT010000459.1:0-1821 GCA_034437635.1 Anaerolineae bacterium
CGCCCACCACAGAAGTAAACGCCCCTAAGCCCAGGATGCCCGCGCCGAGACGCTCCGCCATGCGACCAGAAGCGACGATCTTTTTATAGACGGTTTCCACTGGGAGCTTGAGCATAGTCGGCGGCGTGAGCGGACAAGCGATGAAATGCCCGGTCAACGTCTCGCCGGTGGCGGTAGACGTGATGCCTTCGATCTCCGAGATATATACCGGCGGGAAAAAGCGCGACAGCCAGTTAATTTGTCCTTCGGTCAAGCGCCCCAACAACTTAGATTTACGGGCGACATCCCGCCGGATGTCGATGGGATGAAAAATGAATGCGAATGGGGGGAGCATGTGTGTACCTTTCTGCTCGGCTACCAGCTATCCCAGGTGCTTTCTGGCTCGTGGATTTCGTCAGGCCGAGGATAGAAACGCTTATGAATATCACCATGCTTGATAAAGTGATGATCGCTCTCTTCATAAGCGATGTTACGCGAGATCACACGGCGCTGTGGTGATGCAACCAGCACCACATCGGATTCAATCATGCGACCAGGAAAGACGATCATGCCGGAACCGATGCGGCAATTATGGCCGACGGCACTCCCTAGCACGATCTGGCTTACGGTCTGGAGTTGACCATCAATGTTAGCAGCGCGGATCGGTTTTTGAGCAATCAAGTTGAAGTCGGTAAACGTGCTGCCTGCCCCGACAAAGCTATTCCGCCCGATAACGCACATCTGCAAGCAAGTATTCTGCGCGACGATGGTATTTTCCATCACATGCGTCAGATACAACGACGCTCTAAACGGCAAAAAGCAACCATCCGCAACGGTGCTCATCATCAACACGCACCCGGCATCCAAGGTCACGTTAGCGCCAATCGTACAGTTGTCAATGATGACACCGGCACCAATAGCACAATTATCGCCAATCTCCGCTGGGCCAGTGATAACCGCTGAAGGGTCAATAGAGCAGTTTTTGCCGATCTTCACCGCGCCAGAAGCCTGTAAGATCTGCTTTTGCTCCAGCACAGCCCGCCAGAGTAATTTAAGCTGTAGGAACACACTCGTTTCGATGTCGCCATCCAGCGCCCCAGCACGGCCAAAATTTTTGTAGATGATCGACGCGAAGTAGATATGCACCCAACTTTCGATGGAGATCACCGCGCGGCGTGGCGCATAGTGCGTCAAGTCGCCCTGCTCCATCGTCATAAAGTCCGGCACACTATAAAAGCCAATTTCGCGGCTATCGCTCGGCACGACAACGGGCATCACATCGGCATCATAGCCGTTTGGGAAGTACCAGAGATCCGTTAGGAACAAGATCTTGTTGTCCGGCCCCATCGCCGCCTCAAAGCCTTTCGTCAAGGGGATGGTGTACGTATGGAAGCATTTGTCACTCGCCGGGAACGCTGCGCGACATGCCTTGCCTGTCTTACGGGCTTCTTGGACAAAATACTCAAAGAATGCCGTATCAAACCAGAGGCTATCACGGTAGACGACGGCTTCGCCTTCGACCTTATGCAACTCATCTTTACTGGCGAACACGCCACCCAAGTCAATATTTTCGTGTAAGACTTCAACAAACAAATTTTCTTGATGTAATTTCAGCGGTTCCAAGCCGACCGTCAACAAACTGGCGGGTTCGTTAAATGGAGGCACATGCCGCTTGTCTTCAATGATATATCGGTACATAAAGCACTCCGGTTCAATGTATCCGGGGAATATAGTCTATTATAGTGTATGTTCGCCGATTTTGGCGAATAATTAGCTATTGTAGAGGAAATCGCGCACAGTATTGTGGAAGCGATCCGGCTCATCCATCATCGGGAAGTGCCC
>DAOTTT010000460.1:0-13779 GCA_034437635.1 Anaerolineae bacterium
CAGCAACTCAATGACGACGGCACCCCTTACACCCAAGGCCGGTTGGAAGTCTGGACGTTCGACACAATCGACGGCCAATTAACGCGCATCGCCAGCGACGCGCTCAACCCTACATGGATCGCCCCATTCGACCTATCGGATTATCCGCAACCTAATTTAGAAAGTAGGGTCAGCAATGGATAACACCCCCAAGCAAGGTACATCGCCCTTACTCGTGCTTTTTATGCTCACGGGTTTTGTCGGTCTCATTATGGCTGTTGTCGTCTTTTTGAGCGAAGGCAACACCTCATCTACACCCGATGGGAGCAATGTCGCCGCTGTTGCCACACCGAATAGCGCCTTAAACCGTCCGGCAGAGAACTTCCAGCTTATGGACATCAACGGGGAGTTGGTCAGCCTCGCACAGTTTAGAGGCCGCCCGGTGTTCATCAATCTGTGGTGGACAGGTTGCCCGCCGTGCGTGCGCGAGTTCCCGGCCTTCCAGCAATTTATGGAAGAACAAGGCGATGATGGCGCGGTCGTGCTGGCAATCAACCAAGGTGAGAGCGTGGGCGAGATCCGCCCATTTTTGAGTGACTTGGGCATCACCGATGTGCCCGTCTTGCTAGATACGGATATGACCATCGGCCAACTGTACCCCTACAACGGCTTTTTCCCGACGACTTACTTGATTGACGCAGAGGGCAATGTGCGCTTTCGCCGTATCGGTGAGATTGGCCTCGGTGAGATGTACGAATTCCTAGAATCTGCCGAAACCAGTTAACGGGACATTTTTCTCATGCGAGGATGCCCCATCTACGCTATAGTTACAAATATAGTGGCAGATGATCGAGCAGGAGAACGTTGTGCGTTGGGGGCTTATTATCATTTTAGTGGGGGTATGTATCGCCGGGTGTGAGCCAACAGACCCCACACCGGAGCTTGTGCAAATCCAAGCGGCGATTACACCCACTCATGACACCGACCCCACCGCCACAGCAACACACACCCCACAGCCAACGCAGACCCTATCGCCTAGCAACACGCCAAACGCTGCCCCCACAATAAAGCCGCTTCCCTTACAAGAGATCATCATCGTGATTAAGCCCATCCCGGCAGGCTACGCCATCCCACCGGATGCCGTCATGCGTTACCCCTGGCCGCAAGCCGCACAACCTCGCACCGCCTATACCGAACTCAGTGACGTGATTAACCAAGTGACCTTAGTCGATTTAAGCTGCTTTGAACCCATCACCGCGCAGACCATCGCCCCGCGTGAGGTTGGCGACAGCTTTTTAGCCTTACCCGGCGACTGCCCGCAGACCTTTGAGGTCAATGCAACCGCACCGCTGCAATCGGTCGTCGTGGCCGTCCGGCGGATTATCCCCGGCCAGCAGATCAGCCCGGCAGCCGTCGCCCTGCGCGATTGGCCGTCGCATATGATTCCGCCGGGCGCGTATACCACACTTGCAGATGCTATCGGCACCATCGCCCAAACGGAAATTTTACCGGAGCAACTACTCCACGACCGCCGCGCCAACTAAGGCTGCATAGCGTTTGCGGATGCTTTCCATACGACGGCGGTTCACCCCACCATCTCCCACACCCAGCCGCGCCGCTGACCGAAAGTGGATAAGTCCGGCATCGCCATCAATGTAAAACTCCACATCATCAATAAAGCGCATAATCTGCGAACGGAATTCGATATGCAGATAATCGTCCGCCTCCGTAATGATTTTAGTGCGTTCCATACCATTGACGATTTGTAGCAAGTTGGCTTTGGCCGTCGCTACATCGCCCTCAAAGCGGATCGGCTCGATGTAGTGCATACGGTCATCGGTCGCCGCTTGCGTAGAAACGCAATTGGGCGTGCGCGGGCACTTGGCTAATTGGCCGTCCGTCACGCCGAGATTTTTGGGCATTGGGCTAAGTAGTTCAACAATCACAAGGCTTACTCCATAAGATGAGATAACAAGCAAAACACATAGGGCAATCTGCCACCCTTTGATTTTTTTTATCATAATCGACAGTCACATAATCAGATAATCGAGCCAAACTGTAACAGATCAAGTTAAAGCCGATATGACTAACGGTTAAACAATAGCTCATACACACCCTACACAAGCCGCGTTCCCCCGCCTAAAATACGCGCTATTGTTAAATATGGAGCAATTCATTCATGTCGAAGACTTATCTGATTACCGGGGGCGCGGGCTTCCTGGGAATTAACATGACGCGCTATCTGCTCAAGCAAGGGCACAAGGTCGTCTCGCTCGACCTCCTCCCGTTCGATTATCCCGAACGGTCACAAATCACAGAAATCATCGGGGACATCCGCGACCGTAAAAAAGTGGATGAGGCCATGCAAGGCATCGACATCGTTATCCACACCGCCGCTGCACTCCCGCTTTATAGCAAAGAAGACATCTTCTCGACGGACATCGACGGAACGCGCAACGTCATCGCCAGCGCCCACGAACACGGCGTTGAGCGCTTTATCCACATCTCATCGACGGCAGTCTATGGCGTGCCAGATCATCATCCGCTGTACGAAGACGATCAACTCGTTGGTGTGGGGCCTTACGGCCATGCCAAGATCGAAGCGGAAAACGTCTGCTTGGAATACCGCGAAAAGGGCATGTGTGTGCCCATCATTCGCCCCAAGTCCTTCATCGGCCTGGAGCGCCTGGGCGTTTTCGCCTTGCTCTATGACTGGGCGAAAGACGGTAAGAACTTCCCCATCCCCGGCAAGGGCGATAACCTGTATCAATACCTTGATGTGGAAGACCTCTGCGATGCCATCTACCTGACCGCCACCGTTGACCCGGCTATCGCCAGTGATACCTTCAACGTCGGTGCGAAGATATTCGACACATTCCGCAACGACTTCCAAGCGGTGCTAGATCATGCCGGATTTGGTAAAAAGATCGTCTCTATCCCGGTTGCCCCGGCACTGTGGACGCTGCGCATCCTCGACCGCATGAACTTATCGCCGCTCTACCCCTGGGTATACGAAACCGCGATCAAAGAATCATTTGTCTCCATCGAAAAAGCCGAGCAGAAACTCGGTTGGAAGCCGCAATTTTCCAACAAAGACGCGCTCATCCGCAATTATGATTGGTACGTCGCCAATCTGGAAAACTTCGAGAAGCAAAGCGGCGTTACGCATCGCGTCCCCTGGAGCCAGGGCATCTTAAAAGTGGCAAAGGTCTTCTTCTAAACTAAACCATCACCACAGAGTCAAAAAAGGACGCGCTTGGGCTTGCGCGTCCTTTTTAAATTGTTTATCGCTTATACTTCACCACGCGGGGCGGGCGGAGTCTTGTTGATGCGTTCCGTCAATCGCTCGGTGAAGTTTTCCAGTAGTTCATCAGCGCGTTCCTGGGTGATGCGTTCGTTGGCAACCGCTTCGCTGAGGACGCTTTCAACCTGGGCGCTCACTGTGCTGATGAAGTCATCGACATCAACGCCGTTGGCGGTCAGGGTTTCGGCCAGGGTTTGCCCGGCTTGACGACCTTCGCGGATGATTTCAACCGTAATCCCGGCATCGTCTAAGTAATCGCGGATTACACCGTCGAGTAAATCACTGGCGCGATCCCCACGATCAGGACGATCTTCACGCTCTGGGCGCGGGCTGTTGATGCGCTCAGTCAGGCGTTCGGTCAGTTCCGCCAAGCGTTCATCCGCTTGTTCCTGGGTGATGCGTTCGTTTTCTACGGCGGTATTGATACGTTCCGTCGCTTGGGCGACTGCTGCGTCGATTACGGCTTGGACATCGCCACCATTAGCGGTGATGACATCGGCTAGAATGCCATCTTCGCCCATTTGCTCCCGGAGTTCTTGCATCCTCAGCCCGGTTTGCTCCAAGACAATTTGCAGAAGCTCACCACCAAGACGCGGGCGGTCTGGACGTTCGTTAGGGCCAGCAGGATCGTTGGGTTGGCTGGCTGTCAATGTACTCGCGCTTACTGCGCTGGTCATCAGCGCCATGAGCGCCACGATGAAGAACAGAACGATGTGCTTTTTGTTGGGCATTTGGGTTACTCCCGTTGCTCATTGGTTCATTACCCTTATGATGCACAGGGTTTGTAAGCGATTCACTGCATAAGCGTTAAAACGCTATGTCAAATGTAAACACCGTGTAACGCTCCGCTCTATGGGTGTTCTTGCGCATCCGGCCCGGAATGCACATCTTGATCGCTGCGGATCATCAACGCGGGCAAGATGGCAATACCGCACAATATCGCGCCGATTAAGCCGAACTCGGCCAGTACGTCAGCGGTGATGTCCGGCGCAACTTCGAGCAAGTTCGCCGTTGTTACGTCGCGCACATCGGCCAAAGCCCGCACCCGGTTAAGCGCAAAGGTCGTCAACGATGACACACTTAAAGTCATGCCGACCAAGCGCAACACCAACACCAACGCCGACGCAACACCGCGTTCGCTATCACTCGCCGCGTTGATAACCGACGCGCTAATAGGCGAAAAAGTCATACCCAGGCCAACGCCGACAATCGCCATTTCAATGACGATCACAATACGCTCAATGTCGATATTCCAGGTGAAGTAGATGGACAAAAAGCCCGCGATGGCAATCACCAAACCGCTGACAATCGTCCGGCTATAGCCAATACGATCGCTCAACATGCCGCCGGGCACCGTCACCAAGGCCATCGGTACCGTCAGTGCAGAGAGCAAAATCCCCACTTCTAACGCTGCTTCGCTCAGTTGATCAGAGCTTTCCAGCCGGACATTGACCAAAATAGGCACACTCACCAGCCCAATAAACAGACAATACCCGATGAAAAAGTTCGTCAACGAGCCAAAGCCAATATTGCGCTTACCGAACATACGCAGGTCGATTAACGGATCACGCGGGCGTAAGGAGTGTTTCGTCTTGCGGAACAGATTCAGCACCAGCTTGCGCAAGCTGACGGACTCCACAAAGAGGAAGGCCAAGAACAGCAAACCACCTAGTAGCAGCAGTTCCCCGGCATAGGGCGGGACGCTGGACATGCTATCGAAGCTATCCATCGTGCCAATGTCGATATTCGATCCCAGCCCGACGTTAAGACAGATCAACGCGCCGGCGATGAGCGCCGCACCTAATAAGTCAAAACTGCCTTTGACGCGATACGACGGCGCACCCCGCAGCACCCATAAAGTGACGACCAATGCAAACAAGGTCAACGGCACGTTCATCCAGAACAAGCCCTGCCAGGGCATAATTTGAATGAAAACGCCGCCGTACAGGTGCCCCAACACCCAGCCGAGCGTATCCACCGCGCCGACCAAGCCAAGCGGCTGTGCCCGTCGTTCTGGCGGGAACAAGTCTCCGACTAAGGCCAAGCTCACCGGGACGAGCGCCCCCGCGCCCAAGGCTTGCACCACACGCCCCGCAATGAGGACGTGTAAGTTCACTTCCCCCCGCGCTAACCGGATGCCATTCCGTCGATACCATTCATCAAGTAGATCGGTCGGCCATTGATGCGCAATCGCCACCCAAATTGACCCCACGATGAATATCAACAGGCAAACGGCATATACCCAACGCCGCCCAACCAGGTCGCTCACCCGCCCCATAAACGTTAAGCTGATGGTATAAGCCAGCAGGTAAGCGGTTAAAACCCAAGCAGTGTTATCAATGCCGTTGATAAGATCAATATCAAGTTCGTCGATTAACTCCGGCAAAAAGGCACTGACAACGGTTAAATCCAACGACCCGACAAAGACCGGGATGCAGATAACCGCCAGGATAAACCAGGGATTGCGGACTTTATCTTGCCCGGTCATATTTTAAGAGCCTTGCGCTTGGGGTCGCACAATCTCATCATCCGCATTGATGCCGAACACATCGACTTGCCAGCGTGTGTTTTCCGGGTGGTCTTCCGTAGCGGTGCCCGGTTGCTCAATGATGAGGCGCACCGGATAGCCCGTCTCGCGGTCGATGTGGACATCAACCGGGACAATACCTTCAATCACGATCAAGCCGACCAATAAATCAGACAGTCCCAGGCCATCAGCTTCGCCGGAAAAGTGATACGTACCTACGCCATTGATCGTATCGCGGCCTTCATAATTGAGAGCTTGCAACGCCCCCACAGCGGACTCAAAGCCGCCGTCATCGCGGACCATGCGTGTTGGGTCGAAGTCCTCAGCAAAGTCTTCGTTAATCCAGCCGATCAACGGCGCGTTATACCATTGGTCGGGACCATTGGCATAAATCATCATATCAATCGGCAAGCCCGCACGCACACTGACATCCGCCAGCACTTCGCCCGGTTGCACAAATTGACCGATCGCCCGGTTGAAACGCACGCCGATGACCCCTTCGCCCAGGTCAATTTCAAAGATAAACGGCGCACCTGCTTGGATAACCTCTAAGCTGAACGTCTCAGCTTCTTGCATCAGGTCAGCGGCGCGTTGGAGCATGGCGCGGGGGTCCGGCGGCGGGGCATTGTCTTCGTCATCGCCCCCCCCGGAGCAAGCCGCGACGGTCAGTGTAAGTATGATAAACAATACGGTAGTTAAACGGCTCAAAATTTCACCCTTAAGATCGTGTGCTATCCAATATATACGATGTCATGCAGGATACGTTGCACGGACTTGCTGTAGCCAATCGTCGGCATCGTCGGCGATATTCGCCGCATACAGCAGCGCCCGCCGGGCAATCATGGCATCGACATCTAACGTTCCCTGTGTCTCCAGGTCGTGCTCTACCGCTTGTAGCAGATAAGGAATATACGCTTCGCCACCCAGCAAGGTATGCAAGGAAGCCCCCGCGCTGATGCGGATCTCCGCGTTACCCTTATGATTAGCGAGATCGAGAAAATCGGCAGTGGTCGTCCATAGATGATCCAACATGTTCATATCCGCTTGGAGCGCCTGCGCAAATGTCAAATCCCATCCATCCAAAAGATTAACACTCTCTTGAATAATGGCGACTAAATTATCACGCACGGCCTCACCGGGTTCGGGCGAGGGTTGCCGCGCCTCTATCGCATCAGCTAATTCGCGCATCGTTGTATCAGTCAACTCGACCTTGAGTAATTTTTTAAATTGTCGCAACAAAATTAACGTGAGTTCCGCAATCGTCCATCCGGCAACGTTGCCAGCCCGGTCTGGAATCATTGACACAGGTATTTACTCCTTACAATATCACCCACTCACTATAACACTGACCGTAGCTACAGAGAAGCCAATTCAAATCGGATGTTTATCTTCTGCATTGTGGATACAACGTCCCATCATCATCGACAATCCAGCATTGCAAGGCGAAGACCCCGGCCAAATTCCGCTGGAACTCTGTACTAACGCCAGAACTTAGCTCCACATCTGCCGATGCCAAGCCGAGGCTATCCACCCAGGAGGGCGCTGTCCCCGTCACGGTGTAATCCGAGAAGGGCACACCAAACGAATACCCCGCTGCCCGGCCTAAAATGGGAGTCATCAAAGATGAGAGTTGGCCGCCACAATCCCCGGCATAAACGCCATTGGCCGCGCTATGATAAAACAACACAATCGCCGGGCGCACATCGTAGATCAATGCGGCGAGGGCGCTGGTCTCCGGTTCGCTAAAAGGTTGCGCCCCCGCGTTGACCTGACGATTTTGGAAGACCGCTTCCGCTTGCCAGCCACAGCCCCAATTCCGGTTGAGGTCAACGCCATTGGCATTAAAGCGCCCAGTGAAGGTATCCCCCCGTGCGAGTCCGTCCGGGTTCAACACCGGGACGATCACAATAGAGATACCCGGCAGCACGTCCCCGGCGTTAGACGAGAAATGGGTGATAAGCTGGTTCATCAACTCGACGGTGTTGGCCTCAAACCCGCCATGAATGCCACCGACCAGCATAATTAGCGTCGTGCCATCGCCAAAGCGCCGCGCCTCTAAAGGACGACCCTCTACGCTCTGGCCGAATGTAAACGCATCTGGCAAGTCAACCGGTTGCGCGGGAGCCGCAGGCGGCGCGACCGGTTGTAGCGGCGCGGCAGACTGCGGCACAATCGTCACTTCTTCCAGCGGCGGGATGACCAACACCTCCGGCACAGGCGAAAGCACCGTTAACGGCGTTTCGGCACTCGTCACCACCGGGGAGACTGTCGTAGTCCCCCCGGCGGGTGTAATGGACGGCACCAATGTCAGCGGGTTTGCCGCGCCGCGTGTAGGCGTGAGTGTAATCTGCGTGCGTGTGGGCAAGGGCGTATTCGTCGGCGTATCCACCGGGAACAGATCTTCGGCGGTACCCGGCGTTGATGTATATGTCGGGATCGGCGTGCGCGTAGCAATGTCCGCTGGTGTGGGCGAAATCGCCGTCACAGCGGGGCGCTCATCCAGCAATACGCGCGTTGGTAACGTCGTATCTTGATTACTGGATTGGCAGGCAGCCAACGAAAAGAGTATGATGATAGATGATAGCCATCTCAATTTTTTGATACGGGTCATCCCTAGAGGTGCCTTATGTTCAACTTACGTTATAATCTCGTCTTATTGCTTATTGTACCGCTGATTGCCGCTTGCAGTGATAGTGGAAGCGAAGTTGCGGAACTACCAACGCGCGTTGTCATCGCGTCGGAAACGCCATCGGATGTACCGACGGCAACGGCGACACCCGATGCCAGCGCGACACCGCTACCGACATTTACGCCTAGTGTGACCGCCTCAGCGACAGCGACCACCACCGCATCGCCACCGCCCACCGCATCGCCGCCGCCCACCGCAACCGCCACGCCCACAGTCGAGCCAACGCCCACACGCATACGCCCGACAAACACATCAACACTCACACCACGTCCAACGGCGACGGCTACCGCCAGCCAAACGTCCGTGCCGACGGCAACGGCGACCTCCGTCGCCCCGCAGATCATTCGCTTTGAAGCGTCGATCACCCAGGGGGCGCCCAACACACCCTTAACGCTCACATGGGAGGGTGTCGGCGACCTTGCCCGCATCGATCAACTAAGCCCAAACGGTGCCGTGCAAAACACGTTCAGCGTGCCGCCTGTCGGTCAATTGCCCGTTGTCGTGCCACAAGTGGCGGATCCACAAGTGATCTATCGCCTGACGATCTCGCGCAACGGTCAGGATCTTTCGCGGTCTGTGCCGATCATCATCGAGCAAGGCTGCGCAACGCCTTGGTTCTTTGGTGATGGCATCGCCCCTGATGGCAGCGTTTGCCCGGCTGGACCCGCACAGACCCAGACCAACAAACTCCAATTATTCGAGCGCGGCATTATGATTTCGCTGGTCGTCAACGGGCAAAACCGCGTTTATGGCTTTGCGACGGCCAACGGACGGTATGCGTCGGCAGTCAACATCTGGGATGGTACGTCAAGCTATACCGCACCATGCGGCACCGCCCCCGGCGGGTTAATCAACCCACAAGATGTTTTCAACTGGGCGTATCATAACACCAATGGCACCATCGGCCTGTGGTGTGACCCTACTAACGGCATCGGATGGGCAGTCGCGCCGCCCAACTTGAACGCGCAATTGACGATACAGTTTGAAGAAAATCAGCAAAATCTCTTTGTGCAAATCCCCGGCTACGGCCTCCTACGGCTCGTCGGCAATGTGGATGGCGGCACTTGGATACGGGTGCAGTAATCTCATCTCTCACGATCGCGGGGGACATCAATCGGGCCAAGGCGCTCGATGGTGTACCCTGTGGGATACGTGCGCGTAGGGATCACCGTGAATATACGCGGACGGGTGCGGGGTGGCAGCAGATAGCGGATAAGCCGTCCGCGCAGCTTCAACCCGCCGCTGACCATCGCTGATACACTGCTGGATGCCCCAGGAAAACCGAACGCTTCACGCAAGGGGGCATCCAGCATGGCATATACTACCTCGCGGACGACAGGGTGCAACGGCTTCGGATACCAATTGAGGAAAACTTGCACCGTCGCCTCTCCTACGCGGTAATTTGCCGGATGAAAGCGAAAGTGTTCGCGCTCGTAGGCGATGTTAAATTGCTCAAAAGCAGCGTAACTCCCCGGCATATCGCGGATCCCCATCCGCCGCCCGACCTCATACCAGAAGTAATAAGACGCTAGCTTTTCGTTTTCGCTGGTTTTGCGCCAACCGTAACGGTCGATCCAACGCCCCGGCTCGAAGATAAATGTCGATAGCACGTATAAATAATCCTCATTGCTGATGTCAAACCGCCCATGCAGCCGATTCATGCGGCGGATAGCTGCACGCCCACGCGGGCTATCATAGCCATGCTCGCTGATTTCCGCGATAATAAGGGTCGTATCGTCATAACGCCGCTGTCCATGCTTGGCGAACTGCTGCGTTTTATCCAACAATTGCGCGATACTCGGCACAGCAAAAGTGCGAAACAGTGCAAATTCCAATGATTTTGTCAAGAGCCAGGGGAATTCGTACACCGCATCCAAATACACAATCTGCTGATGATCGGCGCGGGGGTCAAGCTGTAAGATTTTATGGTAGTTGGCAAAACGTGACATCACATCTCCTTTAACGCACAGTATAACGCCGACGAAATTGCAGGTAAAATGAGAATGTGCGCAACAAGCAAAGGACTTTTACATGGCCGACATTTTCATCAGCCATAGCTCGGCGGATAACGCCTTCACACGGGAACTAACCGACCAAATGATTGAAGCAGGCTTAGATCTTTGGGTCGATTTTAACGGTATTCAATCCGGCGATGAGTGGTTGCAGCAAATCCAGGTGAACTTGGACGTAGCCAAGATGGTCGTCATTGTGATGAGTGACAACGCACAGAAAAGCAAATGGGTAGAGCGCGAAGCCCTCCGCGCAATGGAACAGAAGAAGCCCATCCATATCGCCCTAATTGAAAAAATGCCGCTCCCGCTGCACCTCGTTGATCGTCAATATATCGACTTTACCGAAAAACCAGAGGCCGCCGCCCGTAAGCTCATGGCCGCCGTCCGGCGCACGCTCAACGCGAACCGCACCCCACGTAAAAAAGGGCTTTCGCCCACACCAGACCGCAACAACTTTTTTAAGTATCTCAAGCAATTGCCCGCCGGTGATGCCAACGCCGCTATCGCCCGCGATCTGTATCAATGGGGCAAGTCCAACGGCGATGAAATCGAATTTGGCGGTAAATACACCCCCGGCCTACACGTTAAGTTACAGCTTGGGGATGATGAAGTAACGTTATTCTCCATATGGGCATACCGTAATCAACCCAAAGTACAGGTACATTTTGCTTGGCTGCGCGACCACAGCCCCTACGATGACGATACCATGCGCCAATCTACCATGCTTTCGCTTAACCGCTTGATGGGCGATAAGCCCTTCATCGAAGAGCAGGCCGACCGCCGCCCGACGCTGCCCCTTATCCCTGCACTGGATACCGAAAGCGAGCGCGACTTCTTTAAGCAAGTCATCGCGGAGATCATCGACAACCTACAGAGTAGCTTAGAATGAGACAATCACCCGCCCGGAGCCAATCACAGGCACCGCCCGGAACATGACATTCCCCCGGTAGAGTGCCCCGCTATCAACCTGCCAGCCAGGGTAATACGCATCCGTGAGGATCAACACGGCAGGTTCATCGACTTGCACATCCAGCACCACGCGGGTAGGCATATACTCAACGATTGTGACTTGCCCCTCAACGCCATCACCGCCGAGCGTTTGCACAAAATCCTGTATAGCGGGGTCGCCCGTGTTAATCACGGCCATCTCACGCGGATTAAATGCCGGATCACGCATGAAATCAAGGGCTTGCTCTGTGCCATCCCACGTATCCGGGAAGACTGTCACGGCATCAACCAAAAAGGCACGCGGCATCACATCCAAGTTTTCGTAAATCTTCACATCGCCGGAATACACCCGCTGCCAGCCAACAGGCGTTAGCGGCACAAAATCATTCGTGCGGCTATCCACCCAGGCCACCGCGACCACTGTCACGCCATCAGCCCCCGTCAATGAGAGCATATCCGGTACAACACGATCCACTGTATATCGCGCCAGTTGTAAGGCATCCACCGTTATATCGGCATCAAGCAGGCTAGCGGAGACATCATCTACTTGGACGCGGGGCGGCGTACAAGCATCAATACACGCATAGAGCAATTGCACCTCATCGCCCACAAATTCGCGCTCATTGAGGAATACGGCAGGTGTCTCCGGTTCAAGTGATGTATCAAACAAGCCATCGAAGAAAATACCGTCATGCACCAGGGCCGTATCAAACACCTTATCCACCACTAGATATTGGGTATTCGTCAGGTCAAGCCAGCGATCATATGGCCGGCACGCCCCCCGGCACGCATCCTGTGCCAGCACCTCCCGCAGACGACCATCCACCGTGCGCAAGGTGCCTGCCGGCAGCAGCAAGGACGTAAACGCCGTGTAATACTGCGTCGGCAAAACGCCACCATCGAAGCCGTCGATTGTGGGAATACCCCACGCTAGCGGCAGATTGCCGACGGCTGTATCCTGCATTTTTACTGCCGTAAACGCGATCTGTGCCGCCCGTTCGCTGAGTCCCATCCGCGCCCATCGCGCCCGTAAAACGGGTTCATCACCGGGGTTAAAGCGCAAGTTGGAGATGCTCAAAAAGCGCCCCGGCACAAGATCATCCTCACCATAGGCTTGTAACTGCCTTATGGTAAAGCGGGCATCCTCATAAACGGCGGGGTCAGTCATATCGTTAAAGGGCAAGGCTTGCGATGCGAGCCATAATTCCGCGATGACGAGCAACGGCAACAGCGCCCGTAAGCGCGTCTGCCATAACACAAAAACCAATGTACCCACCGCAACCGCCCACGCCACGAGCGTAAGCGTAGCCGGAATTTGCGGCTCGGCCACAGGCGGCACAACGGCGCGATCCGCTAAAAAGGCCAAGCCTGCCAGCAGCGCGATAACACCCAAAACACTACCCCACACACTGCGCAGTATCGCTTGTCTATCCAACACATGTTGAGCGCCCAATCCGGCCAGCATCGCGCCGCCTAAGCTCCACAGCGCCAACCATCGCGCCGGAACACGGAACAGATTAAAGCCAGGGAGTTCCGCCAGTAGCATGTACACTGGGTTAAAGCGACCAAACGCCAAAAACACACCCAATACAATCAAGGCCAGCCACGCCCACCGCATCCGCGACGATGCAAAAATACCGATCACGGCCAAGCCCAGGCCGATCACGCCGAGATAGGCGACGTACTCACCGAAGGGCTGCCCGACATAACTCGGCAACAAGCCCCGGCCTAACATCATCGGCTCAAATGAGAAAGCTGTGGCCTCTTGTGCATTGAGGCCATCCCCCCGGTTGGAGACGCTCACAAGCTCTTGCGTAGGGATCAGTTGCGGCAGGGCGATGACTACCGCGAGTAAGGCCGCCCCCCCCACGATACCGATACTCTGCGCTGTCACCTGTAGGCGGCGGTCATCGCCATTAAGCACTCCCCACCCGAACGCATAAACCCCTAGTCCCACGCCTGTAATAAACACCGTCTGCGTGTGACCACAAAGGAGTTGAAAGCCCCAGGCAACGCCCATCAACGCGCCCCAACGCCAAGAGCGCGTAAGCACCTGATGCAACAGCAGGAACAACCAGGGCATCCACGCCAAGCCCTGCAATTGGTTGATCTGCTCGACGTGCGCGCCGACGTGCCCGCCAAAAGCGTAGATCACCGCCGCGACCACCGCCGCCGCTGTGGTGAGCCGCAGTGTCACCCGCGCCAACGCAAACGCGCCGATGGCCGCCCATGCGCCATGCAGCACAATACTGATGCGGATCGCGTCCGGCGCGTTAAAGGGCACCGTCAACCAATTCGGCGGGTAGAGCGTGCCCAATTG
>DAOTTT010000461.1:0-4261 GCA_034437635.1 Anaerolineae bacterium
GTAGAAAACACATTCTACAATCCCACCCCAGTCTATGCGGCAGCCGCATCAACCGCCGCTCTCTTCGCTGCGATGACCTTCATCGGTTTCACCACCAAGATGGACCTGACCAAGATGGGCACCTACTTGATGATGGGTCTGTTCGGTATCATCATCGCCAGCTTGGTGAACATCTTCCTGCAAAGCGATGGCCTGAGCTTCATCATCAGCATCGCCGGTGTGATTATCTTCACCGGGTTGACCGCGTGGGATACACAGAAGATCAAAGAGATGAGCATGAACCCAGAAGTACAAGCCGATGGTAACCTGGCCTTTAAGCTGAGTGTGATGGGCGCGGTGACGCTGTACTTGGACATCCTCAACCTCTTCCTGTTCCTGCTGAGTCTGTTTGGCCGCGAATAGACACACCCAAGATCAACCTTTACACGCCCGGTGATATGCCGGGCGTTTGCATTTCAGCGAGTTTGACGAATGACTATTCGTGGCGAACGCACCTACACCACCCCCGCCCATTGGGATCATCTCAACATCAAAGAAGAAAAAGCCGATGACACCGTTGAACACAACTGGTATGATGCCATGTCGATGGAAAAACATGATACCTTCCTGGATGATCTCCAAGCACAAGGATGGGTAATCGTCAAGACAATCGAACACCGCGAACATAAAACCGTCATCTTAGAGCGTGATTTATTCTCACACTATGTTTTCTTTTTTTTAACGCCGTCTTGCTGTACCATCAAACGGCATGATGATAACAGCAGGAGAAGCGACAACGTGAGTGTCCCAGCTAACTTAAACCCCGTGCCATCACCGCCCCCGCCGATTGGCTTACGCGCCTTGCGCGGCATATGGCAACGGCGCAGTGTGATGGGCGCGTTAGAAGCGTTCCATCAGGATATGGGCGATGTCTTCCACTTGCCGCTGTTTACCTTTAACCCGGTGATGCTTGTCGGGCCGGAGGCCAGCCGCTTTCTGCTCATCACCGCCCGCGATGACGTACGCTGGCGCTTAGAGGGCGAGCCGATTACCCGCTTATTGCGGCATGGCGTACTCGTGGAAGACAACGACTCACACGACCGCATCCGCCGCGCCATGAACCCGGCACTACACCGGCAGATGCTCCAAGAACACGTCACCGCCATGAGCCATTGCATCGATGCTGTCATAGCGACATGGCAACCCAACACTACTTATGACATGCTCGTTGAAATGCGCAAGGCCGCCCTGCTCATCCTGGCGGATACGCTGTTCGGCGTGGACTTTACGCCGGAACTCCAACGATTATGGCGCGGGGTGATGCGTGCTGTTAAATACATCTCCCCAGGATTTTGGGTAGTTTATAAGCCGTTGGCACGTTTTGGCTATAACCGCGAGTTGCACAAGATCGACACCTACTTATATCGCATCATCGCGGAGCGCCGTCAAACACCCGGCACCGGGCACGATCTCTTGAGCGTGTTGATCGACTCCGGCATGGATGACGAACTTATCCGCGATCAACTCATGACGATGATTATCGCCGGGCATGATACCAGCACCGCCTCTTTAGCGTGGACGCTCTACTTGCTCGGTAAACATCCCGATGCCCTGCGCCAAGCCCAGGCAGAAGTCCATGATGTCATCGGGCATCATGATACGCCCACTTTCGAGAGCATCAACCGAATGCCTTATCTCAAGCACGTATTTAACGAGTCGTTGCGTTTGTATCCGCCCATTCACTTAGGTTCACGGATTGCCGCCGTTGACCTTGAGTTTGACGGGTTTTACATCCCAGCGGAAACACGGGTGCTTTATTCGATCTACCTCACGCAGCGCCACCCGGATTATTGGGACAACCCCAATGATTTTATGCCAGAGCGGTTCGAGGCCAAGCATCCGCCGTATACATTCCTGCCGTTTGGCGGGGGGCCGCGCAATTGCATCGGCGCAGCCTTCGCCCAGATTGAAGGCAAAGTTGTGCTGGCACGCTTGCTCCAAAAGCTAGATTTTACATTGATGAATAAGCGGGTGCGGCCTTACATGGGAGCAACGCTGGAGCCACGCCCCGGCGTTATGATGCAGGTACGGCATCTGTAAGGGGTAACCAAAAGCCAAAGCGACTGCCTTTGTTCTCTTCGCTCGTCACCCACACATCGCCTTGATGCTGCTGGATGACGTTTTTAACCAGGCTCAAGCCCAAGCCCGTCCCCTGGATGCCACGGGTATCCGGTTGATTAACGCGGTAAAATGACTCGAATACAAACGGTAGTTTATCCTCTGGAATACCGATGCCATCATCCGCCACCGTGAAATGAAAACGGTGTTTGTCAAAATCAAAGCGGGCAATCACCGCGACATTACCACCTGGCGGCGTATACTTGAGCGCGTTACCGACTAAGTTTTCCATTGTCTGCCGGATTAAAATCGGATTCGCCAAGATAAACGTATCCGCAAATTCCAAATTCAATTGTGCGCCGAGCTTAATCTGCTTGCGGTCGGCTTGTGGCTGTAGATGCTGCATCACTTGGTTGACAATATCCAGCGGATGCACCCATTCGTGTAGTTCTAGCGGCGTAGAGCGGATTTGCTCAATCCGCAAGAGGTCTTCCAGCAAGCGATCCATACGATTTGCCGAGCGTAAAATCGCGTCAATGTGCAAGTTAAACGGCGAATTTTCCTCTAAATCAAGCGAGATCATATCCGCATAGCCAATAATAAGCGCCAAAGGGCTGCGCAGATCATGCGACGCAATGCGCAACATCTCGTCTTTAAAGCGGTGGAGATCCTGCAAGCGCGTAATATCGTGCATCACCAGCACAAAGCCACCGGGTTTTTCATCCGTGCCCTTCCAAGAGGACATCGTGACCTGATAGTCGCGCTCTTGTTGGCGCGATGCGACGTCAAACAAGCGTTCTTGTTGGTCGTCTTCGGGGTGGTCAAGCAGATCAAGTAGCACTTCGCAGATTTTATCCAGACTGTCGTCCCGGTCAGGCATATCGGTCAACCGCTCACCGATGACGGCTGAACGCGGTTTATCCCCTAGCAAGGACAACATCGCATCATTGACCATCAAAATACGCCCAACATGATCCATCACCAGCGTCTTATCCGGGAAAGCACTCATCACCCGCTGGAATCGTTGCTGTTGTGCCTGGAGTTGCTCGAAGAGACGCGCATTGTAAATAGCGATCACCGCTTGGTTGGCGATAACCCGCATCAAGTTAACGTGGCGCTCGGTAAAATGCGCTTTACCGGGGTGCGACAACGTGATAACCGCCATCAGATCATCATCATAAAGCAACGGGACGCTTAAAACGGATTTGACCTCTCGCTTTTGGGGCGAAGACGGTGCCCAACGCTGATCTTGGGTCGTGTCGTCAATGAGCAAAGCGACCTGATGTGTTTTTACCCAACCGAGCACACCTTGATCCAGCACACGATTTATCGTATTGCGCAGCGTGTGGTAATCCTGCTCATGATGCAAGACGGCGTGCGGCCAATCCACACGCCCATCCCGGAACAACACAATACTACCATCCTGTGCCTGTGTCATCTGCATAGTGAGTCGCAACACACTGTCTAACACATTGGGGACATCCAACGTGCGGAACAATGCGGATAACGCCACGAGGATATTCAGTTCTTGCGTATCAGCATCAGTAAACTCGATGCTCATTGTCCTACCAATCTACCGGATTACCGACCAATCCAGCTAAGAGATCAACACTTGCTTGCACGTCGCGCACGTCCACCGTTTCGCTGACGGTATGCACATAGCGGCACGGGATCGAGATACAGCCACTAGGCACGCCCGCCCGCGCAATTTGGATCGCGGCGGCATCCGTCGTCCCACCGGATAGCAATTCACGCTGATAAGCGATACCGTCAGCTTCGGCGCGATCAACCATCCACCTGACGACCTGCGGCGGCACAACCAAGCCGGGGTCATGCACCTTGACGGCAGCACCACCGCCGAGCTTAACGGCCATCTTTGCGCCGTGTGCTTCGTCGCCGCTACGGGTGACATCCAAGGCGATGCCTATCTCCGGGTCGATGCCATGCGCGGCAGTCCGCGCCCCGCGCAGACCGACTTCTTCTTGCACGGTAAAGGCGAAGTAGATGGTATTGGCGGTCTGCTTGTTGAGCTTGCGCATGGCTTCGATAGCCACCACACAACCGATGCGATCATCCATCGCCTTACCAACTAAGCGATTACCGCGCACATCCATAGACCGCCAGAACCCCGCCGGGCTGCCCGCCGGCACGGTTTCTTCGCCAT
>DAOTTT010000462.1:0-3850 GCA_034437635.1 Anaerolineae bacterium
TAAGCTGGAACTCATCGACGACTTGGTAAATGGGCGCGTGGATGAAAACGGCGCGGAGATCGCCGCCCCTGCCGATACGCTCACCATCTATCAGCAGGATAGCTTTGTCGATCTGTGCCGGGGGCCGCATGTGGAAAGCACCAAAGCTATCAATGCAAAGGCGTTTAGCATTTCGTTTAAACCGGCTGCGGGCGCGTACTGGCGCGGTGATGAGAAAAACAAGCAATTGACGCGCATTTATGGTACCGGTTGGGAGAAGCCCGACGATCTCAAAGAATACCTGCATAATTTGGAAGAAGCCAAAAAGCGCGATCATCGTAACCTGGGCGAAAAGCTCGGCTTGTTCGTGCTGGATCCGCTGGTGGGTAAGGGCTTGCCACTGTGGAAGCCCAAAGGCGCGATGCTGCGCGACTCCCTGGAGCGTTGGCTGCGGGATACACAGTTAGAGAACGGCTATCTGCCTGTTGTAACGCCCCACATCGGCAATCTGGAACTCTACAAGACCAGCGGCCACTATCCCTACTATAGCGATAGCCAATATACGCCCATCGACGTAGATGACGAAAAGTTCATGCTCAAGCCCATGAACTGCCCGCATCACTGCATGATTTACAAGAGCGAAATGCGCTCTTATCGGGATTTACCCGTTCGCTTGGCGGAATTCGGCACGGTATACCGCTATGAGCAATCCGGCGAATTGCACGGGCTTACGCGCGTGCGCGGCTTTACGGTTGATGATGCGCACCTTTACGTTACGCCGGATCAATTGATGGACGAATTTATCGCAGTCGTCAAGCTGATTCAGTACGTGTTCGGCACGCTAGGACTGGACGACTTCCGCGCACGGGTGGGTAAGCGTGACCCCAATAGTGATAAATACGTCGGTGATGATGCCCTGTGGGAAAAGGCTTCAGAGGCGATTATCGAAGCCTGCGAGCAATTAGGCTTGCCGTACACGGTAGAGGAAGGCGAAGCGGCGTTCTATGGTCCCAAGTTAGACTTTATCTTCCGCGACTCACTCAAGCGAGAATGGCAACTTGGCACGGTGCAGGTAGACTACAATCTGCCGGAACGCTTCGACCTGGAATATGTCGGTGAGGATAACAACCGCCATCGCCCGGTGATGATCCACCGTGCGCCGTTCGGCAGTATGGAGCGCTTCATCGGCATTATCATTGAGCATTTCGCCGGGCAGTTTCCAGTGTGGCTGTCGCCTGTGCAGGTGATAGTGATCCCGGTAGCCGACACGCACAATGATTACGCCTATGAGGTCGCCAACGAACTTAAAGCCGCCGGGGTGCGGGTACAAGTGGATGATGGCAAAGGCCGCATGGGGAAGAAGATCCGCGAAGCGCGGGGGCAGTTTATCCCGTATATGCTGATCGTTGGTGATAAGGACATCGAAGCGGGGACGGTCAGTGTGCGTCTGCGCACGGATGAGGACTTAGGGGCGGTGTTGCGCACGGATTTTGTACACAAGATCACCCAGTTGATCGAGATGCGTTCGCTCCATTTGCAATAAATGATATTTTGAGCGGCCAAGAACCCCTGGCCGCTCGCAGTTTATGGTATCACGGCGATTGCGTCGATCTCAACGGCAGCGGTTGCCGGTAAGCGTGAGACTTCAACCGTCGAACGTGCCGGTTGATGATCGGCGAAGTATTCAGTGTATACGGCGTTGATCTCTTGGAAGTGATCCAGATTTTTGACGAAAATCGTCACCTTGACGACGTGCTCAAGGTCGGTGCCTGCGGCTTGCAGGATAGCGCGAAGGTTTTCCAAGGCTTGGCGCGTCTGTGTTTCTACCCCCCCGGTAATCATTTTACGATTACCGGGGACGAGCGCGATCTGCCCGGCGACAAAAACCATGCCGTTAGCGACGATGGCTTGCGAGTAAGGGCCGATAGCTTTTGGTGCGCGGTCTGTTTGGATAATCTTCTTTTCCATGAATGACTCCCTCTTTTAAGTTTAGACTATAATCTCATTTTACACGTAAGTGATGTAATGTGGTGTTGAGTGGGTTAATTTTTTAGAATTTGAAAAAAAAGTGATACGAATTTACCTCATTTTGCGCTATAATATAGTGTAATTCGCCGTTAAACAGAGGTCATCATGAAGAAAATTGTCAGTTGGGTGCTGGGTCTTTCCGCAGGTGTGGCACTCGGCACACTGATTATTGCTTTCTTCGTGCCGACGACATCACAAGAAATTCGCCGTCGTCTTCGCAAGGGTTACCAAGATGCGCTTGATGTTGCCCGGCAAGCGCAAGAACAACGCCGAGTCGAGCTAGAACAACAACTTGCCACTATGCAAAAACGTCGCTTAGACCATAAAAGCTAAGTTGCGACTAAGTTATCCGCAAAAGCCTCTCGGTACGCCTGAGGTATGCGGGCTGGTTGCTTTGTTTCGAGGTTGATCCAAATAGCTAATGTGCGTATCCGCGCGATGAGTTTATCGTCGTGGACGCGCTTGATGACATAATGCCGTATGGCAGATGCGCGGCGCATGTGTGTTATCCATGTGCTAATCTCTAGCTCGTCGTCTAATTGGGCGGCGTTTTTATATTCTATGGTATGACGGCGGGCGACGTTGCCATAGCCTCTATCGCGCATCGTTAGCATTGACCATCCATAATTTTTAGCAATCTGCATCCCACAATCCGCAGTGTAATGTAAATAAACGGCGTTGTTCACATGGCCGACCGGGTCTAGGTCGCGCCACGCCACGCTGCGACGCATCCGAAAAGCGTTATCAGGAATTTTAGGATAAGTGGGCAGTTTTTCCCTGGAGGCAGGCGGTTCTACTGGGTCCCCGGCGGCATACGCTTCGACAATATCCGATGGAATACTGACAGGTGTGAGCTTCTGCGTGTCGAGCAGCACCCAATCCGTATGGGCACGCGCAATCAATTGCTCGTCTCGATAGAGTTCGTATTGTCGCAGCGACCGCACCCGGCGGAAGTCTTCCACCCAAGTTTTAACATGCAAGGTATCGCCATAAACAAGCTGTGCGATGTATTCAATATCAGTTTCGTATGCCACCCACATCAGGTTACGCTCCGCGAAGGCTTGCGGCGAGAACCCCACCGCATGGGTCGCGCCGAACGCTGCTTCTTGCATGTAGCGCAGATAATTTGCGTGGTTGACATGCCCATAGGCATCGCATTCGTAATGACGAATGGGAAAGGTGTGCCAGTGGATGAACGCCATATCTTGACCTATTTACTCTGCATATGGGGGTGATTGTAGCACAAAAAAACGCGCCGAGACCGCTCAATCTCGGCGCTATCGCAAAGGAGGGGGTTACAATGGTAAGAATGACAGGCGAATAACAGTACACACACGCTCAAACAGATGCTCCACACAGAGGGATTCTTGTCGCATGTCATTCATACTCACTCACACACTAACGTTCATAACTTTCAAAAAATTGTGAACGTTAACTGTCAATAGTATATGATGTTTTATGACTCCTGTAAACCACTTTGGCGGCGTTTTAATCTAATCCTAGACTTTTGCTCATGAATTGACAGCGTGTTTAAATGTTGTTAGACTTATATTACCCACTAATTCGGGTAATATGAATTTCAAAGGATCGTTTATGAGCACTCTTGCAGCCTCATCGCCACCGCCCAACGGGATGCGTGCTTTTTTTATCGTCTGGTTGGGTCAATTGGTTTCGTTATTTGGCTCCGCGTTAACTCAGTTTGCACTCACCGAAAGATAAGCGCGGAAGCCTCTAGCTTTCACAGTTACCCATAAGTCGGGATATAGGGGGGAAATGGATAATTTTGGTCTGAAAGGAGGTTGTTTTGACCGATAGTAATATCTCTATCGTCAAATATATAGCC
>DAOTTT010000463.1:0-3071 GCA_034437635.1 Anaerolineae bacterium
TGTCAATTTCTCCACTGGCGATCTTCGGGAGCAGTTGGGTCATATGCTCCTTGGTTCTAAAACGGGACATCATCTCGATTTTGACGGGGAAGGGTGCGATGCGGTTGCTAAAGGTGTTAAAGTGCTGCTGTGCTAAGACCGTTGTTGGCACGAGTACGGCGACCTGCTTACCATCCAACACAGCCTTAAACGCAGCGCGTAAGGCGACCTCAGTCTTACCAAAGCCCACATCCCCGCAGATAAGGCGATCCATTGGCTGCACGGTTTCCATGTCCTGCTTGACTTCGCGCACTGTGCGCAGTTGGTCTTCCGTCTCGACATAGGGGAAGGCGGCTTCGAGTTCGTGCTGCCAATGTGAGTCCGGGCTGAAGGCCGTACCTTCTGTTTTGGCGCGGGCGGCGTAGAGTTCGAGCAATTCTTTAGCCTCTTCTTCGACCGCTTTTTGAGCTTTGCTGCGGACGCGCTGCCAATCTGTCTTACCGAGCTTGCTCAATGTCGGTGGTTGGTCGTCCGCACCAATGTAGCGGGTGAGGCGGTCGGCTTGATGGATCGGCACGTAGATCATATCTGACCCGGCAAAGCGCACCAGCAGATATTCGCGGTCGTTGCCGTCTATGGTGCGGTGTGCCATCCCGCCGAACTGCCCAACGCCATAATCGACATGCACGACAAAATCACCGTCTTTCCAGTCGGCATAATCGGACTCAGGTGTTTTACGGCGTTGAGTTGTCTTGCGGCGGCGCGGCTCTGGGCGGCTCCAGCCGAAGATCTCCGCATCTGTGATGAGATTGAGGTGTGCGCCATCGGGTTGATTAAAACGCCAACCTTCTTGCATCGCGCCGACCATAAACACCAAACTGCCGACGTTCAGTGGTGTGTTGATGCTTTGCATCGTCGGGATAACATCAGAGGCATCCTGCTCGTACCATGTTTGTTTAAGGCGCTCTGCCTGCTCGGTGATGATAACGGCGGCATCGCCATCATTGCGCTGTTGGCGGATGTCGTTAAGCATCGGGCGGACTTGCCCCCCATAGCGCCCGCCCGGTTGGAACACGCTGTTAAAGGCGGTCAGTGTCGTGTCGTCGTCGCTTGGCGCGGCATTGGTCAAGTGAAGCACATGCCGCCGTTCTAGTTCGGCGGCGATGGTCGGCCAATCGACATAAGGCGTGGGGTAATCCGGCGGTAAAATTTGCCGTTTGATGCCCTCATCGCGGCGTGCGTCGGCTTGCTCGCTGATGTCTTCAACGATATTTTGGAGCTCGTCCCAATCTTCCACGATAACCAGCGCATCTTCCGGCGCATAGTCCAACACGCTGATCGGTTGATCGACAAGGTAGGGTAAGTAATGCTCCAAGTATGGGAACCCTACGCCAGATTGCAGCGGCGACAGGTCGGCACTGGCGGCGGTCATGTCTTCTTCGGTATCCGGCAACGCCTCAAACCATGCTTGTAAATGGGCGGCGACACGCGGCGCAGCATTGGGCAGGGCTTCGCGTGCTGGCGGGATGTGTACCGCTTCAATGCGGGCATGGCTGCGTTGTGTCGTCGGGTTGAAGCGGCGTAGGCTTTCGATCTCATCATCGAAGAAATCCACGCGGACAGGTTGCCGCGCATCAATGGGGAAAATATCGACCACGCCCCCGCGTCGGCTAAATGTCCCCGGCTGGATGACGATGGGACTGCTTTCATAACCCAAGCTGACCCAACCAGCCAGCAAAGAATCAATGCTGACACGCTCACGGACGCGCAACGTCTGCGTTTGCTGGCGGAACTGATGCGGTGGCATTGTGCGTTGCATCAGCGCACGCGCCGCCGTGATGACAATGGGCGTTTGTTGTGGTTTGTCTTGTATCAACACATTGAGCGCCTCTAGGCGGCTCTGGATGATGTCTTCGCCCCAAGCCGCCCGCTCATAAAATCGCGAGACGGGTTCGCTATAGCGATAGATGCGTGGCGCGTCGTCAGTGTCGGGTATCCAGACTGGTAATTGCTCCGTGACGTTGTAAGCGCGTTTAATGCGTCCCGTCAGGTAGATGATGGGGCGTTCTTGCGCAAGGGCGGCGACTAAATATGGCCTCGCCGCACGAATAATATTGACTGCGGCGTGAGATTGTCCCTTGAGGCGATCTTGCAACGCCACAAACGCGGGATGCTGCTTTAGGCTGTCAGTCAGTCCACTGAGGTTCATGATGGATTTGTCTTTCGGTAGTAGGCGCTATGCTTAGCGCCTCTAAATTTACTCGTTGGGCGTTTGTGTCTGCTCGGTGACACGCGGAATTTCGCCTAGTTTGCCGTTGTAGCGGTTCATGGCGTTGTCGATGCCGTCAACCATCCACGTTTCGATGGCATCGGCAGCTTTATCAACGATGTTGCTCGCGGTGATCGTGTCATCGCCGCCGAACGGTTTGAGCACATACGCGGCAGGGGCCATGCGCCCCGGTGGGCGGCTCACGCCACAGCGCACCCGCTTAAAGTCGCGTGTGCCTAGATGGTTGATGATGTCCTTAACGCCATTTTGCCCACCTGCGCCGCCGGTCTTGCGTAAGCGCAACATACCCAGGTCAATATCAATGTCATCATGGGCGACGATGAGATCATCCACGTTGAGCTTATAAAAGTCCATGAGCGCCCGCACTGCTTGCCCGCTGGCGTTCATATACGTCTGTGGCTTGATTAAAAGCGCCCGCTTACCGCGAATGATGACATCGCTCACTAAGGCTCTACGCTCGGATTTAAAGTTTTCCCCATTCCAACGACGGGCAAGTTCATCAATCACCCAAAAGCCGATATTATGACGGGTTTTCTCGTACTTCGGGCCCGGGTTGCCCAGCCCGACGATGGTAAAACGTTGCGCCATGACTAAACCTTGGTTTCGTCTAGGTTGCCGTCCTTGAGATCGAAGATGACTTCGCGTAGTTTACGCGCATTAGCTAACCCGGTAAACATGATTTCCGCTTTTGTGGACCCCGCAGATTGTACTTCAATATCACCATAGCCGAAGATAACACCCAGTGGCGGTGTATCCAAGCTGACATCGGTCACGTTCTCAATGCTGATGCTGGTTTCCTCAC